>JBAYTZ010000020.1 GCA_041675285.1 Candidatus Delongbacteria bacterium | reverse complement strand
GATCGCGCCCATCGCCATGGAGAAGGACCTGCGCTTCGCCATCCGCGAAGGCGGGCGGACCATCGGCGCCGGCGTGGTGACGGAAATTCAGAAGTAATCGACCCGGACAGGTAGGGACACGATGTATCGTGTCCCTACGACCTCCCGGGCAATGGTCTAAGCAGGAGTCGGATCGTGGCCAATCCGAACATTCGAATCCGTCTCAAGGCATACGATCATAACCTGATCGACATGTCGGCCGAGAAGATCATCAAGACCGCGCGGGATTCCGGTGCCATCGTGGCCGGTCCCATTCCGCTGCCCACCGATCGCTCGGTGGTGACGGTGAACCGGTCGCCCCATGTGGACAAGAAGTCCCGCGAGCAGTTTGAAACCCGCATCCACAAGCGGCTGATCGACATCCTCAACGCGACGAACAAGACGATCGACGCGCTGATGAAGCTCGAACTGCCCGCCGGCGTGGACATCGAGATCAAGTCCTGAGGAGCCACCTATGAGCGCCATTCTGGGACGCAAACTCGGGATGACCACGGTGTTCGATGAGAAGGGCGAGTGCATTCCCGTCACCGTCATCGAAGCCGGACCCTGCTACGTCACCCAGATCAAGTCCAAGGAGCGGGACGGTTACGAAGCCGTGCAGCTGGGCTTCAATGAAGTCAAGCCCGCCCGCATGAACCGGCCGGAGACCGGCCATCTGAAGAAGGCCGGCGTGAAGCCGCTGCGCCATCTGCGCGAGTTCCGAAGCGCCGTGCTAAGCGCTTTCGAGCTGGGCTCGGTGGTCACCTGCGGGATCTTCAAGGCCGGTGACAAGGTGAAGGTTTCCGGTACCTCCAAGGGCCGGGGCTTCACGGGCGTGATGAAACGCCACAACTTCTCCGGCTTCAAGGCCAGCCACGGTGTGCACGAATCCTACCGCGGTTCCGGTTCGGTGGGCGCCTCCTCCGATCCGTCGCGCACCTTCAAAAACTGGCGCATGGCCGGCCAGTGCGGAAACGAGCGGGTCACCGTGTCCAACCTCAAGGTTGTGGCGGTGGACGCCGAGCGGAATCTGCTGCTGGTGAAGGGAGCGGTGCCGGGCGCGCGCAACGGCCTCCTGGAAATCCAGAAGTAAGGGGAACGTCATGGACGTGATCATCCACAAGAAGGACGGCTCCCCGACCAGCGAGCGCATTGAGCTGCCGGATGCCGTGTTCAACATCGAGAACCCCAACGGCCACGCCGTTTACCTGGCGGTGGTGTCGGAGGAGACCGCCAAGCGGCAGGGCACCCACGCCACGCTGAACCGCTGCCTGGTCAGCGGCGGCGGTCGCAAGCCCTACAAGCAGAAGGGCACGGGCAACGCGCGGCAGGGCACCAGCCGGGCCCCGCAGTACCGCCACGGCGGCACGGTCTTCGGACCCCAGCCCCACGAATACGAGAAGAAGGTCAACAAGAAGGTTCGCCAGTTGGCCAAGATGAGCGCCTATACGCTGCGCGCCCGGGAGCAGAAGGTCGTCGTGGTCGAGGACTTCAGCTATGACAAGCCGGCCTCCAAGGCCATGGCCGGTCTGCTCAAGGCCTTCACCCTGGAAGGACGGCGCGTGTTGTTCCTGACCGCGGGGACGGATCGCAACCTGTACCTGTCGGCGCGCAACATCTACAAGCTGGAGCTTAAGCCGGCGGACCAGCCCAGCGTGCGGGACATCGTGGGCAGCGAGGTGATCGTGCTGCAGAAGAGCGCGGTGGCCCGCCTGCAGGAGGTGTACGGTGGCTGAGAAGCGAGTGCTGATCCACCCCATCCTGTCGGAGAAGTCGGTGGCGCTGAAGGACGAGCGCAACCAGTACTACTTCCGGGTGACGTTGGATTCCAACAAGATTGAGATCCGCACGGCGGTCGAGAAGCGCTACGGCGTCTCGGTGAGCAGCGTGCGCACCATCAACGTGGGCGGCAAGGTGAAGCGCATGGGCGCCCACGCCGGTCGTCGCGCGGACTGGAAGAAGGCCGTGGTGACCTTGAAGCCCGGCGACAAGATCGAGCTGGTCGAAGGTCTGTAGGAAGCGGAGAACGGCAATGGCCCTGAAGCAATACAAGCCGACGACGCCCGGGCAGCGCTTCCGCAGCACCCCCGGCTTCGAGGAGATCACCAAATCCAAGCCTGAGAAGGCGCTCACCGTCATCAAGAAGAGCAAGGGCGGGCGCAACAATCAGGGTCGGATCACCGTGCGCCACCAGGGCGGCGGGCACAAGCAGCGCTACCGGATCATCGACTTCAAGCGCAACAAGGACGGGATCCCCGCCCGCGTGGCCGCCATCGAGTACGATCCGAACCGCAGCGCGCGCATCGCCCTGCTGTTCTACAAGGACGGTGAGAAGCGCTACATCATCGCGCCGGAAGGCGTCAAGGTGGACACGTGGTTGATGAGCGGCCCCGGGAGCGAGATCAAGACAGGCAACTGCCTGCCCTTGAAGGACATCCCCATGGGTGAGTTCGTCCACTGCATCGAGCTGAAGATCGGCAAGGGCGCCCAGATGGCGCGCGGTGCCGGGGCTTCCGCCACCGTGATGGCCAAGGATGGCGACTATGTGCTGATCAAGCTGCCCTCCGGCGAACTGCGCAAGGTGCACCAGAACTGCCGCGCCACCATCGGCAAGACCGGCAATTCGGAGCACATGAACATCAGCTCGGGCAAGGCGGGTCGCAGCCGCTGGCTGGGCATCCGGCCCACCGTGCGCGGCGTGGTCATGAACCCCGTGGACCATCCCATGGGCGGCGGCGAAGGTCGCAGCTCCGGCGGTCGCCATCCCACCTCGCCGTGGGGTTGGAAGACCAAGGGTCTGAAGACGCGCAAGCGTCACAAGGACAGCGACAAGTTCATCGTGCGCCGTCGGACCAAGTAGGGAAGGATCTTCACATGGCGCGATCGATCAAGAAAGGTCCCTTTGTGGACGGCCACCTGGAGAAGAAGGTGGATGCGATGAAGAACGCCGACAACAAGAAGGTCATCCAGACCTGGAGTCGGCGCTCGATGATCACCCCGGAATTCATCGGCTTGACCTTCGCCGTGCACAACGGCAAGAAGTTCATCCCGGTGTACGTGACCGACAACATGGTAGGACACAAGCTGGGTGAGTTCGCCCCCACCCGTACCTACTTCGGCCACAAGGACAAGAAGGGCGACAAGAAGGCCAAGCGGTAGAGGAGTAGCGATGGAAGCGAAAGCGATCTGCCGCAACCTGCGCATCTCGCCGCGCAAAGTTCGCCTGGTGGCGGACCTGGTGCGGGGAATGAAGGTCAACGACGCACTTGTGCAGCTGCAATTCAGCGAGAAGCGCTCGTCGACCCCGGTTTCCAAGTTGGTGCGTTCGGCCGTGGCCAATTTCAAGCAAATGGACGGCGCCAAGGGCGTGGACGTGGATGAGCTGATCATCCAGACGATCTTCGTGGATGAAGGTCCCACGGCCAAGCGGTTCCTGCCGCGCGCCATGGGGCGGGCGACCACGATTCGCAAGCGTTCGAGCCATATCACCGTGGTGGTGGGGCAGAAGGCCCTGGAGTCCACGGGAGCGGAGGGCTAGATGGGACAGAAAACGCATCCGATCGGGTTCCGCCTGGGCATCAACAAGACCTGGTCCTCCAACTGGTTTGACGAGCACCACTTCGCGGACAAGCTTCTCCAGGACGTGGAGATCCGCAAGTACATCTCGAGCCGGAAGGCCTACCAGAACGCCGGCATCGCCCGTATCGACATTGAGCGGCATCCCCGCACGGTGGTGCTGACCCTGCACACCGCCCGTCCCGGTCACGTGATCGGGAAGAAGGGCCAGGACGTGGAGCGCCTCCGCGAGGAGCTGAAGCTCAAGTTCGACAACGAGGTGCAGGTCAACATCATCGAGATCAAGAAGCCCGAGCTGGTCGCCAAGCTCGTGGCGGACTCGGTGGCCCGGCAGCTCGAGGGACGCGTGTCCTTCCGCCGCGCCATGAAGAAGACCATCCAGGCCACCATGCGCAACGGCGCCGACGGCATCAAGATCATGTGTTCCGGCCGACTGGGCGGAGCCGAGATGAGCCGCACGGAGCGTTACAAGGAAGGCCGGATTCCCCTGCACACTCTTCGCGCAGACATCGATTATGCGCTGTCGGAAGCCCGGACCACCTACGGCGTCATCGGCGTGAAGGTCTGGATTTGCCGCGGCGAGAAGTTCGGCGTGGACTATGAGGCCAGCAAGCAGCAGAACAACCGGCCCAAGCCCGCGCGCCGCAAGTAGGAAAGGATCGTCATCATGTTGATGCCGAAACGAGTCAAGCACCGCAAATCCATGCGGGGACGGATGACGGGCCTGGCCTACCGCGGATGCAACGTGGATTTCGGTCAGTTTGGCCTGAAGGCGCTGGAGCCCGGATGGGTGACGGCCCGCCAGATCGAGGCCGCCCGTGTGGCCATGACGCGCCACATCAAGCGCGGCGGCAAGGTCTGGATCCGCATCTTCCCGGACAAGCCGGTTTCCAAGAAGCCCGCCGAAACCCGAATGGGTAAGGGCAAGGGCGCCCCCGAGTTCTGGGTGGCCGTGGTGAAGCCGGGCAAGGTGCTCTTCGAGATCGAGGGCGTGAAGCCCGAGATGGCCCAGGAAGCCCTCCGCCTGGCGGGACACAAGCTGGCCATCGCCACCAAGTTCGTCGAGCGTCGGGACTAGGAGAGCGCCATGAAGACCAGTGATATCCGGCGGCTGAGCCGGGCCGATCTCGAGGCCCGACTGACGGAAGCCGAGAACAACATGGGCGAGCTGCAATACAAGCACGGGATGAGCCAATTGGAGAATCCCCTGCGCATCCGGCAGCTGCGCAAGGACATCGCCCGGCTTCGCACGCTGTTGCGGGAGTCGGACGTGCAGACGGCATCCCAGGGCTAGGAGCGTATCATGACGGAACGCGGGATTCGCAAAGTCCGGGTGGGCCGGGTTGTGTCCGCCGGCATGGACAAGAGCATCACGGTGGCCGTGGTGCGCAAGGTGAAGCATCCGATCTATTCCAAGTACTTCCAGAGCACGAAGAAGTACATGGCCCACGATGAGACCAACGAGGCTCAGCCGGGGGATCTGGTGTCCATCACCGAGTGCCGGCCGCTAAGCCGCTGCAAGCGCTGGCGGTTGACGCAGATCATCGAGCGCAAGAAGTAAGAACGGGAGATCCGGACCATGATCCAGGAAGAAACCCGACTCAACGTCGCCGACAACACCGGCGCCAAGCTGCTCAAGTGCTTCCGCGTGCTGGGTGGCACGGGTCGGCGCTACGCCAGCGTGGGCGACATCGTGGTGTGCTCGGTGAAGAAGGCCCTTCCGGCCAGCAACATCAAGAAGGGCGCCGTGGTGAAGGCCGTGATCGTCCGGACCACCAAGGAAGTGCGCCGGGCGGATGGTTCCTACATCCGCTTCGACGACAACGCCGCCGTGATCATCGACGACAAGAAGGAGCCCAAGGGCACGCGAATCTTCGGGCCGGTGGCGCGCGAGCTGCGCGACCGCCAGTTCATGAAGATCGTCTCCCTGGCGCCGGAGGTGCTCTGATGCGATTGAAGAAGGGTGACAAGGTCGTCGTCCTGGCGGGCGTCGACAAAGGCAAGCAGGGACGCATTCTGCAGTCCATGCCGGAGAAGGACAAGGTGCTGGTGGAAGGCGTGAACGTGATCAAGCGCCACACCAAGCCGCGCGCCGCGGGCCAGACCGGTGGCATCATCGAGAAGGAAGCCCCGGTGCACGTGTCCAAGGTGTCCTTCGTGGACCCCTCCACGGGCAAGAAGGCCAAGCTGGGCGCCAAGGTTGTCGACGGACGCCGCGTCCGGGTCTCCAAAGACTCAAACGAGGTGGTGTGACGCCATGAGCTACGAACCGCGCATGAAGCTCTCCTACAAGGACAAGGTCCGGAAGAGCCTGATGGAGCGCTTCGGCTACACCAGCATCATGCAGGTGCCGAAGCTGACCAAGATCGTCCTGAACGTGGGCATGGGCGCCGCCAAGGATACGCCCAAGGCCCTGGAATCGGCGGTGGAGGAGCTGGGGTGGATCACCGGCCGCAAGCCCGTGATCAACAAGGCCCGCAAGTCCATCTCCAACTTCAAGCTGCGTGAGGGCATGGCGGTGGGTGCCAGCGTCACCCTGCGCCGGGATGCCATGTGGGAGTTCCTCGATCGCTTCATCTCGATCGTGACCCCCCGCATGCGCGACTTCCGCGGCTTGAGCGACCGCTCCTTCGACGGCCGGGGCAACTACAACCTGGGCATCAAGGAACAGATCGTCTTTCCGGAAATCGACTACGACAAGGTCGAGCGTGTGCATGGCATGGACATTTGCTTCGTGACCACAGCCCGCACGGATGAAGAGTGCAAGGTGCTGCTGGCTGAGCTCGGCATGCCCTTCGTCAAGAGGAACCAGTGACATGGCCCGTCAAGCACTGATCAAGAAGCAGCAGGGAACGCCCAAGTTCAAGGTGCGCGCCTACACGCGCTGCCGCAAGTGCGGTCGCTCGCGGGCCTATCTGCGCAAATTCGGGCTGTGCCGCATCTGCTTCCGGCAGATGGCCCTGGCGGGTGAGATCCCGGGCGTGGTGAAGGCGAGCTGGTAAGGAGGACCCAATGCCTGTGACGGATCCCATCGCTGATCTGCTGACGCGCATCCGCAACGCCATTCACGCGAACAAGCGCGTTGTGGACTGCCCCAGCTCGAACATCAAGCTGCGCATCGTGGATATCCTGGCCAAGGAAGGCTATATCCGCGGCTACAAGGTGGAGACGGAGGCGGTGCAGGGCACCATCCGGATCGCCCTGCGCTTTGGAAGCGACGGCCGCAGCGTGATCACCGGCCTGCGCCGGATCTCGAAGCCCGGCTTGCGCCAGTACCGCGGCACGGACAAGCTGCCCCGGGTGCGCAACAACCTGGGCATCGCGATCCTGAGCACGCCGGAAGGTGTCATCACCAACAAAGAGGCGCGTGCCCGCAATGTGGGTGGCGAGGTCCTCTGCTACATCTGGTAAGGAGGCTGAGGTGTCACGAATCGGAAGACTGCCCGTCCCCGTGCCGAAGGGGGTCGAGGTCACCCAGTCCGAGCACCGGGTAGCGGTGAAGGGGCCCAAGGGTCTGCTGGAGATGGCCATCCATCCGGACATGGTCGTGAAGGTAGAAGAGGGCAACGTCCTGGTGGAGCGCCCGGACGACCAGCCGCGGCACCGTGCCCTGCACGGCATGACGCGCGCCATGATCGCCAACATGGTCACCGGCGTCACCGCCGGCTTCCAGAAGAAGTTGGAGATCCAGGGCGTGGGCTACACGGCGGAGCTGCGCACCGGCCGGCTGCTGCTGAAGCTGGGCTTCACCCACCAGATCCTGTTCGTTCCCCCGTCGGGAGTGGAGATTTTGGTGCCCAAGCCGACCCAGATCGAGATCAGCGGCACGGACCGCGCCCTGGTGGGCGAGGTCGCGGCGATCGTGCGTGGCTTCAAGGTTCCCGAGCCCTACAAGGGCAAGGGCATCCGCTACGTGGGCGAGTACGTCGAGCGCAAAGCCGGCAAGACGGGCAAGAAGTAAGGCAGGATGCCATGAGCACGAACATTCGCCAGCTGGGGCGCGAACGGCGCCACATGCACACCCGCAAGAAAGTGAGCGGCACGGCCCTGCGCCCGCGCCTGTCGGTTTTCCGCAGCGCCAAGCATGTCTATGCGCAGCTCGTCGACGACGAACAGGGGCAGACCCTGGCCGCCAGCTCCACCAAGTCCAAGGACCTGGCCGAGCGCCTGGCCGAGGCCAAGACCCCGGTGGAGAAGAGCCACATCGTGGGCAAGGCCCTGGCCGAGTTGGCTCTGAGCCGCGAGATCAGCGCCTGCGTCTTCGACCGCTCCGGTTACAAATACTGGGGTCGGGTGAAGGCCGTGGCCGACGGGGCCCGCGAGGGCGGTCTCAATTTCTAACGAGAACCGGGAGAGACCCTTGGAACACGTGAATCCCCAGGAATTGGGCCTGATCGAGAAGGTTGTCAACATCAACCGCACCGCCAAAGTGGTGAAGGGCGGCCGCAACTTTGGCTTCAACGCCATCGTGGTCGTGGGTGACGGCAACGGACGCGTGGGCTGGGGCCTGGGCAAGGCCAACGAAGTGGTGAACGCCATCGAAAAGGGCACCGAGGCCGCCAAGCGGAACATGATCCGCGTGGAGCTGTCCGGCAGCACCATTCCCCACGAGATCATCGGCAAGTTCGGCGCCGGCCGCGTGCTGCTCCGTCCCGCCTCCGCGGGTACCGGCATCATCGCGGGCAAGAACGTGCGCGCCGTGATGGAGTGCCTGGGCGTGCACGACGTGCTGTCCAAGAGCCTGGGCTCCAACAACCCGCACAACGAGGTCAAGGCGGCCTTCCAGGCGCTGCTGGAGCTTACCAGCCCCGGCCAGCTCTCCCGCCGTCTGGGCCGCAGCCTGCGCTCCATCTATCACATGGATGCGCAGAAGGAGGCCAGCGAGGCATGAAGCTGAAGATCACCTACACGCGCAGCGTCATCGGTCGCCCCCAGGCCCAGCGCGCCACGGTTCAGGCGCTCGGTTTGCGGCGCTTGCACCAGAGCGTCGTGCATGAGGCCACCCCGCAGATCCTGGGCATGGTGAAGGCCATTCCTCACCTGCTGCAGGTGGAAGAAATCAACGACTAGGAGGGTTCCGATGAACCTGGGATCCCTGAAGTACGCGGAGGGCTCGCACCACCGCCGCAAGAAGATCGCGCGTGGTGACGCCTCCGGACACGGCGGCACGGCGGGCAAAGGCCACAAGGGCCAGATGTCCCGCTCCGGCGCCAAGCACCGGGCTTGGTTTGAAGGCGGCCAGATGCCCATCCAGCGGCGTCTGCCCAAGCGCGGCTTCACCAACATTCACCGGGAAGAAAACCAGATCGTCCAGCTGAGCATGCTGGAAGCTCTGGTGGACGGCCTGGTGAGTCCGGACACGCTGCTGGCGGCCGGTCTGATCGAGCGCCTGAACGCGCCGGTGAAGATCCTCTGCGACGGCGATCTGAAAGCCAAGCTGACGGTGAGCGGGGTCAAGGTGTCCAAGTCGGCCCAGGCCCGCATCGAAGCGGCCGGTGGCAGCGTTCAGCCCATCGAGGGCTAGTCGCACCTTCAGTCGAGGCAATCTGCATGCTGGATAAATTCGCCAACATCTTCCGGATTCCGGAACTGCGGGACCGGGTGCTCTTCACCCTGTTCATCTTCCTGGTGTGCCGGATCGGCGTCCACATCCCCACTCCGGGCATTGATGCCAATGCTCTGGGCGAGTTCTTCAAGCAGAGCCAGAACACCCTGTTCGGTCTCTACGACATGTTCACCGGCGGCGCCTTCCAGAAGGTGGGCGTTTTCGGTCTGGGCGTGATGCCCTACATCAGCGCCTCGATCATCATCCAGCTGATGGGGACCACGGTGCCCTTCTTCCAGCGCCTGATGAAAGAGGGCGAGCAGGGTCGCAAGAAGATCACCCAGTACACGCGCTACGGCACGGTCTTCCTGTCGGCCATGCAGGCCGCCGGCGTGGCCGTCTTCCTGGAGAGCATCGTGGCGCCGGGCTCCGGCGCCCCCATCGTGCTCTTCCCGGGGATGGGCTTCAAGCTCACCACCATGCTGATGCTCACCACCGGCACGTTGATCCTCATGTGGCTGGGCGAGCAGATCAGCGAGCGCGGCATCGGCAACGGCATGAGCCTGATCATCTTCCTGGGTGTGGTCGAGTCCATCCCCGTGGCCCTCTTCGACGAGGCCCAGCAGGTGGCGGCCCAGACGCGCCCGCTGCTGGCGGAGATCTTCCTGCTGGCCCTGATGTGGGCCACGATCATGGGCGCGATCCTGCTGACCCAGGGCGTGCGCAAGATCCCCGTCCAGTACGCCAAGCGCGTGGTGGGCAACCGCGTCATGGGCGGCCAGAGCACGCATCTGCCCCTGCGCATCAACATGGCGGGCGTGATGCCCATCATCTTCGCGCAGTCGCTGATGTTCCTGCCCCAAACCCTGGGCAGCCTGCTGCCCGAGGGCGCCATCAAAGAGTTCGTGAACGGCGCCTTCAGTTGGACGGCCTGGCCCTATCTGATCTCGTACTGGTTGCTGATCATCTTCTTCACCTACTTCTACACGGCCATGTCCTTCAACCCCGTGGAAGTGGCGGAGAACTTGAAGCGTTACGGCGGCTTCATCCCGGGTATCCGGCCGGGCAAGAAGACCAGCGACTACATCGATTTCGTGATCACGCGGATCACTCTGCCGGGCGCCATCGCCCTGGGCTTGCTGGCGGTGTTTCCCCAGATCCTGTTCCGCTATGCCGGGGATCTGATGGGGTCCAACATCTCCTTCAACTTCGCTTCCTTCTTCGGCGGCACGGGACTTCTGATCATGGTGGGCGTGGCCCTGGACACGCTCCAGCAGATCGAATCCCACCTGACCATGCGGCACTATGACGGCCTGATGAAGACGGGACGGATTCGGGGTCGGACCCGGATGTCCTGAGGAGGCGGGGATGCGACTGATTCTGCTGGGCTCGCCGGGCGCCGGGAAAGGCACACAGGCGAAGTTGATATCGGCGAAGTTGGGCATCCCCCAGATCTCCACGGGAGACATCCTGCGGGAGAACATCCGCCAAGGCACGGAGCTTGGCAAGAAGGTCAAGGATTGCCTGGAACGGGGCGATCTGGTCCCGGACGACACGATCCTTGAGATCATCGACGCACGGTTGAAGCAGGATGACTGCCGCAAGGGCTTCATCCTGGACGGCTTTCCGCGCACGGTGGCCCAGGCCGACGGGCTGGAGCGCCTGTTGGAGCGGGGCGGAATCGCGCTGAGCGCCGTGGTGGCCCTGGAGACGGATCCAGAGGCCCTGGTCCGGCGGCTCAGTTCCCGGCACACCTGCCGGGACTGCGGCGCGGACTACAACGCGCTGAATGCGCCGGTGCCCGAGCGTTGCACGCGTTGCGGCGGGAACGTCGATCAGCGCGACGACGACAAGGAAGAGACGGTGCGCCACCGCCTGGAAGTCTACCAGGAGCAGACGGCGCCCCTGATCCGCTTCTACGAGGAGGCGGGCCGCTTGCGCCGCGTGGACGGTATGGCCTCGGTGGAATCGGTCTTCCAGGCCATCGTGGGCGGGTTGGCCTGAGCATGGTGCGCATCTATTCGGAGCGCGAATTCGCGCAGATCCGCAAAGCGTGCCGCATCCTGCCGCGGGCCTTTGACTTGGTGGAAAGGGAAATCCGGCCGGGCGTGAGCACGGCGGAATTGAACGAGATCGTTGACAGCTTCATCCGGTCCCACGGCGCCACGCCGTCCTTCATCGGCGTGCCGGGCCCGCCGGGAGTCCAGGCCTTTCCGGCCTGCTGCTGCATCTCCGTCAACGACGAGGTGGTGCACGGCATCCCGGGCGGACGCCGCCTGGTGGAAGGGGATATGGTGAAGATCGATGCCGGCACGCAGCTGGACGGCTACTACGGGGATTCGGCCCGCAGCTACCCGGTGGGCGCAATCAGCCCCGAACGTCTGCGTCTGCTGGAGGCCACGCGCGAATCCCTGCTGAAGGGAATCGAGGCGGCCCGGGCCGGCAACCGGATCGGCGACATTGGCGCCGCGGTGGCGGGCCACGTGGAGCCCCTGGGCTTTTCGGTGGTGCGCGACATGGTGGGCCACGGAGTGGGCGGCGCCGTGCACGAGGCTCCCGAGGTTCCCAATTACGGGAGACCCGGACACGGACTGCGCCTGAAGGCGGGCATGTGCCTGGCCCTGGAACCGATGATCAACGCGGGCGGATGGCGGATTCGCGTGCTGGCTGACGGATGGACCGTCGCCACGGCGGATGGCAGTGACAGCGCCCATTTCGAGCACCAGATCCGCGTCACGGACGCGGAGCCCGAGATCCTGACCCTGGACTAGGAGCCGCATGGGCAAGACGGACATCATCAAGATCGACGGGACTGTGCTGGAGACGCTGCCCAACGCATCCTTCCGGGTGAAGCTGGACAACGGCCACGTGGTGCTGGCCCATATCTCCGGCAAGATGCGCATGCACTACATCCGCATCCTGCCGGGCGACAAGGTGACGGTGGAGCTTTCGCCCTACGATCTCACGCGGGGACGGATCACCTTCCGCCACAAATAGTTTCGGACCGACTGCGCGGTCCGAAACCGGGCGCTTGCAGCCGACGAGCGGCTGAAGCGCCGGAATCAGGAACTGAATACGAGGATAGAGGGAGACACGGCGATGAAAGTCAAAGCGTCGGTCAAGAAAATCTGCGACAACTGCAAGATCGTGCGCCGCGCCGGTGTGGTGCGCGTGATTTGCAGCAAGACCCGCAAGCACAAGCAGCGTCAGGGCTAGGCCCAGTCAGCAAGGGGCGCGGCCCACGGGAGTGGGCACCCCCGCATTCGGGAGGCACCATTGGCACGCATTGCCGGAGTTGATCTGCCCAAGAACAAGCGAGTCGAGATCGGGCTCACGTACATTTTCGGGATCGGTCATTCCACCGCCCGGGCCATCTGTGAGAAGGCCAATGTCAGCCCGGACACGCGAGTGCAGAACCTCGACGAGGAAGAGTTGCGGCGCATCCGCAGCGTCATCCAGAACGACCACAAGGTGGAAGGCGCCTTGCGGACGGAGATCACCATGAACATCAAGCGGCTGATGGACATCGGCTGCTACCGTGGACTCCGCCACCGCCGCAACCTGCCTGTTCGCGGACAGAACACGAAGAACAACGCCCGCACCCGCAAGGGTCGCAAGAAGTCCTCGGGCGTGGTGAAGAAGGGCTGATCCCAGATCCCTGGAGGATATCTTGGCCAAGACCGTCAAGAAGAAAGTCAAGAAGAAGGAGAAGGTGGACGCTGTTGGGAACGCCTTTATCAAGGCGAGTTTCAACAACACCATCGTCTCTTTGACCGACAGCTACGGCAACGTGATCACCTGGTCCTCAGGCGGGTCCCGCGGTCGTTTCAAAGGTTCGCGCAAGAGTACGGCATTCGCCGCGCAGCTGGCCGCCGCCGAGTGTGCCAAGACCGCGATGGATCTGGGACTGCGTCGAGTCTCCGTGTTCGTCAAGGGCCCGGGTGCCGGTCGCGAGTCGTCCATCCGTGCCCTGCAGGCAGCGGGATTGATGGTCACGTCCATCAAAGACACGACTCCCCTGCCGCACAACGGGTGCCGGCCGCGCAAGAAGCGGCGCATCTGAACCGCCCAGTTCCGGGTGCGGCGCTCGTGGCCGTGCCCGGCCGTGTGCGTGAGGCGCGGGGGAGCCGCTGGTTCCCGTGTGCCATCCGGCCGGCGCGCCTTGGCGACGCCGGTCGATTGGGAAAGCAGGTTCAGCCAGGAGACCAAACCGCATGAACGGACTCAATCCTCAGCGCCCCGAGGCGGTCGAGCTGGATCACAACAGCTACAGCTCGTCCTTCGGTCGCTTTTTCCTTCAGCCGCTCGAGCGCGGGTATGGCGTCACCCTGGGCAACTCCCTGAGGCGCATGCTGCTCTCGTCCATTCCGGGCGCGGCGATCACCCACGTCAAGATCGACGGCGTCCTGCAGGAGTTCTCCACCATCCCCGGTGTCACCGAGGATGTCACGGACATCATCCTCAACCTGAAGCAGGTGCAGATCAAGCTGCTTTCCAAGCGGCCGGAGCGTCTGACCCTGCACGTCAAGGGCCCGGTGGAGATCACGGCCGCCGACCTGCAGAAGGCCAGCGCCGAGATCGAGATCCTCAACCCCGAACTGCACATCGCCACCCTGAGCACGGCCAGCGAATTCCTGATGGAGCTGGAAGTGCGCAAGGGCTTCGGCTACGTGCCGGCCGAGGAGAACGTGATCGACGACCAGCCCATCGGCACCATCCCCATCGACGCGCTGTTCTCGCCCGTCACCAACGTGACCTACCGCGTGGAGAACACGCGCGTGGGCCACAAGACGGACTATGAAAAGCTGATCCTCGAAATCAGCACCAACGGCGCGGTGACTCCGGACGACGCCCTGACCTTCGCGTCCCGGACCCTGATGGAGCACGTGCGGCTCTTCATCGATTTTGACATGAATCCCGCCGAGGCTCCCGAGGAAGAGATCGACGAGACGGTCCTCAACATGCGCAAGCTGTTGCTGAAGAACGTCGAGGATCTGGAGTTGACGGTGCGCGCCTCCAATTGCATCAAGGAGGCCCGCATCAAGACCATCGGCGAGCTGGTGGGCAAGACGGAAGCCGAGATGCTGAAGTACAAGAACTTCGGCAAGAAGTCCCTGAACGAGCTGGCCGCCGTGCTGCAGACGCACGGGCTGGACTTCGGCATGGACGTCTCGCGCTACCTGGGCGACACGGGCAAGAACGAATAAGGCGGAAGACACATGAGGCACAGGAAATCCCAGGTCAAGCTCAACCGCAGCGCTTCCCATCGTCGGGCCTTGCTCGCGAATCTGGCCTGCGCGCTGATCGAGCACAAGCGCATCACCACCACCAGCGGCAAGGCCGCCGCGGCCCGCAGCTACACCGAGCGCATGGTCACCTTCGCCAAGAAGGGCACCCTGGCGGCCCGGCGCCACGTGCTGTCGCACCTGGTGCACAAGGACGTGGTCAAGCACCTCTTCGATGAGGTGGGACCGCGCTTCGCGGACCGTCCCGGCGGCTACACGCGCATCATCAAGCTGGGCACCCGGCCGGGCGACCAGGCCGAAATGGTGATGCTTGAGTTCGTGGGCTACGAGGAGCAGCTGGACAACAAGTAGTCCGGTGGTTCTGGATGGAACTCCCAAGCCCATCCGCTTTCTGGCGGGTGGGCTTTCCTCGTCGTGGAAGGATCAGGCGTGCGCCTGGCCGGTAGGATGGAGCCCGAGTCGGATACGAAGGGCGGGAAGAGAACGAAGACAGGGAAGCGAGGACGGGATGGAAAGTCCCACAACCTCGACCGCCAGTGCCCCGACGTGACGTCCAGTGTGAGTTTCTTCGTGCCCTTCGCCCTCTCTTCGTGAGCTACGTGTCATTTTGAAAGAGGCAACATGACGCAAACCGTCTGGGACGAGCGCTTCGCCGGCGCCGAGTTCGTCTACGGCACCGCGCCCAATCTGTGGCTGCAGGCCCAGTCCGGGCTGTTGCCGAGCGGCGGGCGGGCGCTGGCCGTGGCCGACGGCGAGGGCCGCAACGGTGTCTGGCTGGCCGAGCAAGGGCTGGAGGTCACAGCCGTGGATGCCTCCGTCGTGGGACTGGAGAAGGCCTCCCGGCTGGCCCGGGAGCGCGGAGTCGCGGAGCGCTACCACCCGCTGCTGGCCGACCTGGAGGACTGGACGCCCCCGGCGGGCTCCTTTGATCTGGTGGCACTGATCTACCTGCACCTGGGCAGCGCCCTGCGCCCGCGGCTGCACGCGCGGCTGGCCGCCGGTCTGGCCCCGGGCGGGCTGTTGGTGCTGGAGTGCTTCACGCCCCGCCAGCTGGCTCACGGCACCGGCGGCCCCTCCAACCCTGACCAGCTCTACGAGCCCGCCGACCTGGCGCGGGACTTCGCCGGGCTGGAGCTGCTCCACCTGGAGGAGCGGGAACTGGAGCTGGACGAGGGACTGCTGCACCGGGGCCGCAGCGCCGTGGTGCGCCTGCTTGCCCGCGGCTAAGAAGATTCGTGACCTTCGTGTCCCAATGGAGATGCGAGAGACATGACCGACGCCCTGCTGATCAGCCTGGAACCCGGGTTCGCCCGGCGACTGGAACCCGCCGAATCGGAGCTCTTGCTGGCCGCCGGCCTGGAACTGGAACAGGCCGACAGCCGAATGACCGGGCCCATCCGTGTGCTGGGGCGGCCGGACTCGCCCGAGCGCTGGATCCACGAGTACGACACCCGCCGTCGCCCGATCCTGCGCCGGTTGGCGGTGGGCGACGATCCCGCCGCCTTCATCGCCGAGCGCCAGGCCGCCTACGAGCGCATGTGGGACGGCTGAGGCTGCGGCCGGCTCGATCCCCTCGAGCCCCGGACCGGTCGGTCCACCCTCCCCGATCCGGACGCCTGACGCGGCAATCCGCGCTCCCGGCCCGGCCGATGAATCCCTACCTTCAGCGTGTCACACGGAGCAGGGCATTCCATGGAGCATCCCGAGCATCCCGATCTCTTCGACCGCGGGGCGGAGCGCCAGCGGCGGGCCCCGCTGGCCGAGCGCCTGCGCGCCCGCCGGCTGGAGGATGTGGTGGGACAACCCCGCCTGACGGCGCCGGGGGCCCTGCTGCCGCGCCTGCTGGCCGAGGGCCGGCTGGAGTCGCTGATTTTCTGGGGGCCGCCGGGCTCCGGCAAGACCACCGTGGCCCGGTTGCTGATGGAGTCCTACGCCGGGCGGGCCCACGCCCTCAACGCCGTGACCAGCGGCGTGGCCGACCTGCGCAAGGTCATCGCCGAGGCGGAGGCCACCTGGCGCCGGGACGGCCTGCCCAGCATCCTGTTCATCGACGAGATCCACCGCTTCAACAAGGCCCAGCAGGACGCCCTGCTCAAGAGCGTGGAGGACGGCACCCTCACCCTGCTGGCCGCCACCACGGAGAACCCGGGCTTCGAGGTGATCGGCGCGCTGCAGTCGCGCTGCCACGTGCTGGTCTTCGAGCCCCTGGGGGCGCCGGCCCTGGAACAGCTGCTGGAGCGGGCGCTGGTCGCGGACGAGTGGCTGGTCAGCCTCTCGCTGTCCCTGGACGAACCGGCCCGGGCCCGGCTGGTGGATCTGGCGGGCGGGGACGCCCGGCGCCTGCTGCAGAACCTCGAGCTGGCGGCCGCCGTGGCCGGGGCGGATGCCGCGGGCGGACGACGGATCACGCTGGAGACCTTGGAGACCGTGCTGCTGCGGCGCGTGCAGCCTTTCGACAAGGGCGGGGACCAGCACTACGACCTGGTCAGCGCGCTGATCAAATCCGTCCGCGGCTCCGATGCCGACGCGGGGGTCTACTGGCTGCTGCGCCTGCTGGAGGGCGGCGAGGATCCCGTCTTCATCGCCCGCCGGCTGCTGATCCTGGCCAGCGAGGACATCGGCAACGCCAGCCCCAACGCCCTGGTGCTGGCGGAGGCGGCCTTCGAGGCGGTGCGCAAACTGGGCCTGCCCGAGGCGGCCTACCCGCTGGTGCAATGTGTCACCTACCTGGCCGCGCAACCCAAGTCCAACGCGGCGGCGGAGGCGCTGGCCGCGGCGCGGCGGGCCGTGCGCGAGCAGCCGGCCTGGCCCGTGCCCGCCCACCTGCGCAACGCGCCCACGCGGCTGGCCAAGGAACTGGGCCACGGCGCGGAGTACCGCTACCCGCCCGAGTTCCCGGACAGTTTCGTGAGACAGGATTATCTGCCGCCCGAGCTGGCGGAGCTGCGCCTCTACCGGCCCCAGCCGCGCGGGCAGGAGCTCCGGCTGGGGGACTACCTGGGGCGTTGCTGGCCTGAACGCTTCGCGTCCGGCACACCCGAGGATCTCCCGCAGGACGAGCCCGCGTCCCCGCGTCCGGAGCGGCCCCGGCACGGACGGGACGTGAAGTGAATTTCGCCCTCCACGTGATCGGCCGCAGCCGGGAGAAGTGGCTGCAGGAGGCCGAGGCCGAATACCGCACGCGGCTCTCGGCCTGGGCCAAGGTGGAGCTCGTGGTGCACAAGGCCGAGGCCCTGGACGGCGGCCTGGCCCTGGGGGAGATCCGCCGGCTGGAGGGCGAGCGCCTGCTGACCGGGCTGGAGCCGCGCGAGGAGCTGGTTGCGCTGGACGAGAAGGGCCGCGGCCTGAGCAGCCCGGAGCTGGCGGCCTGGCTGGAGGGCCGGCTGGGCGCCGGCGGCAACCGCTTCCGCTTCGTCATCGGTGGGGCGGAAGGCCTGGACGAGGCCGTGCGGCGGCGCGCCGGGCTGGTGCTCAGCCTCTCGCCCATGACCTTCACGCACCAGATGGCGCGGCTGGTGCTGCTGGAGCAACTCTACCGCGCGCTGATGATCCGCGACGGCCGGCCCTATCACAGGGGTTGACCGGGGGAAGGACGCAGAGGACACGAAGAGCACGAAGAGAACGAAGAACACGAAGCGCGAGCAGGCATGACAAGAGAGGAAAACGGTCAGGAGTATTCTGCCCGATTTCAATCCAGTTGCGATTTCCGCTTCGTGCTCTTCTTCGGTCTTCGTGCCCTTCGTGTCCCAGTGATGGATGTACCAAGCATGAGGCCGAGATGACCCCTGCCGAGCGCCTTGCGCCCTTTGTCACCAACCTGGACCGGCCGGTCTACGCCCTGCACGGGCTGCCGCCGGAGGTGGTGGCCGTGCTCTTCGCCCAGGTGAGCCGCAGTCCGGCGGGCTTCCGCGAAAACCTGCTCAAGCTGATGGACGAGGACGGCCTGCCCGCCCCCGCCGCGCAGGCGGGCTTCGACCAGGCCAAGGCCTCGGCCTTCCACGAAAAGTGGGTGCTGGGCTACGGGCACTCCAGCGTGGCCGAGCACGCCGATCTGCACTTCGCCGTGGAGGGCCTGTCCATCCTGGCGGCCAAGGCCCTGGAGGACAGCCGGCTGGCGGCCTTCACGGAGAAGAGTTCGCGCTATCAGGTCTTCGATCTGGATCACTTCCACTGGCCGCAGGAGTGGTGCGGCGCGCCGCAGGAGGAACAGGTCCGGCGGCTGGTGGGCGACCTGTTCGAGACCTACGGCCGCTTCTACCGGGAGATCCGCGCCGAGCTGGAACAGGAGCGCGAACGGCCGGCGGGTCTGCCGGCGCGGGCCTGGCAGCAGACCCTGCACGCCGCCGCGTGTGACACGACGCGCTACCTGCTGCCGGCAGGGGCGCGCACCAGCCTGGGCCTGAGTTGCAACGCGCGCAGCGCGGCCCACCTGATCCGCAAGCTGCGGGCCCACGCCCTGCAGGAGCTGCGCGAGCTGGGGGACCGGCTGGAGGAGGAGGGGCGGCGGATCACGCCCGTGCTGCTCAAGCACGCCCGGCCCGCGGCCTGGCAGGCGGGGCTGGAGGAGCGGCTGGACGCGCTGCTGCCGTCAGTGGAGCCGGCGGAGAGCGATCCGCCGCGCGTGCGGCTGCTGGAGTGGGACGACCAGGCGGCGGTCCGCGTGGTGGCGGACTGGCTCGTGCAGCGGCGCGGCGTGGGCGTGGGCGAAGCGCGCAGCCGGGCCGAAGAGCTGGGCGTGGCGGGCCGGGCCACCCTGCTGCACGCGGTCCTGGACAGCCTGGGCGAACACGAGGTGCCGCCGCGGGCCTTCGAACAGGTGCAGCTGAGCGTGGAGTTCTGCCTGGACTACGGCGCCTTCCGTGACCTCCAGCGCCACCGGCTGCTGACGCCCACGGTGCCGCTGCTGGGGTGCCGCTGGGGCTGGGAGTTGCCGGCGGGCCTGCTGGGAAAGCGGCGGGAGGAGAGCGAACAGCTGCTGGAGCGCGCGGCCGGGCTGTGGCGCGACCTGTCCACCGGTCACGCGGCGGCGGCCGCCTACCTGGTGCCCATGGCCTTCCGTCAGCGCTTCGTCCTGCGGATGAACCTGCGCGAAGCCGAGCACCTGATCCGGCTGCGCAGCGGCGTGGCGGGGCACCCCTCCTACCGCTCGGCGGCCCAGGAACTCCACACGCAGCTGAGCCGCGCGCTGCCCGAACTGGCGGGCTTCCTGCGCGTGCACCACGAACCGGCGGAATGGGCGCGGGAGGGCGAGCAGCGCCGGGCGGAACTCCGGCGGCCAGCCCTTGGTGGCGGCGAGACGGCTTGATATATTTGCAAATCGTGTGCCGATCCATCCAGCATCAGGGGCCAACGTGAATCGACTGGAAACCAAGCTTTTTGTCGGACTGGAAGTCACGCCGAAACTGCAGGAGAATCTGGATTCCTGCAAGAAAGCCATGGAGCTGTACTTCCGCCTGGACAATCCGGACTATCTGCTCGTCCGGCGCATCGGGGACCGGGACTGCATCGGCCGCATCATCTCCCTGCCCTTCCCCTGCCAGGATCTGGACAACGTGCAGCGCAACGTGGCCAGCCTGATCAAGCTGATCGCGCCGAACTTCCGCCTGACTCCCGACAGCGTCCAGCTGTTCGCCTTCCAGGAGGCTCAGTCCGACACCAGGATGTAGCGCTCCTGCTGCTGCAGGCGCCCCTGGCGCAGCAACTCCTCCAACACCGGCTCCCAGGGGCGGGCATGGGGACCCCAGACCCGCTCCAGCTCCTCCAGACTCAACAACCGATCCCGTTCCAGCAGCGAGTGAAACCAGTCCAGCACGACCTGGCGCTGGCGCGGGTGCTCGGGCAGGCTCTGCCGCGGCCCCTGCAGGTAGCGGGCCAGGCTCTGCTCGCGATAGGCCTCCTGGTTCCAGCCCGGCCGGCCGCGGCGCTGTTTCAGGTGGCTGAGCCAGTGGGTCGCGCTTTCCAGTGCTGCTGGCTGAAGGAAGTAGTCGCGGAAGCGGCCCTCGCGCCGGTAACCGGCCAACCCGGCCGCGCGCAGCACGTGCAAATGGTGGGAAATGGTGGCGGGACTGAGTCCGCAGTGGGCGGCCAGCTCCAGCACGCCCTGATCCGATTCGGCCAACAGTTCCAGCAGCCGCCGCCGCTGGGGGTCCGCCAGGGCTTTCCACAACGAGTCCAGGTTCTGGGACACGGGGCCTCCCCAGCTTGGCCGGCGCACTACGCCGGCCGGATCCGGCACTGAATTCGATCCCCGTCAAACCATGCGAATTGGCTTGAAAGCTCCAAATCCGCCGGAGCGCGCCGAATTCACGCAATCTGCAGCGCAACCACTTGCTGGAAAACCAGATCCGCCTGCCGGTCAGCTGTCCAGAACTGACAGTGGCACGAGGTCGAATCCCGCCGGCCCGGTCCTACCACAAAAACCCCGCTGATGCTCTGCCTGTCCAGTTAATAGAAGCGATTGATAGTCAACAAGTGTGCTTGACGGGTCCCAAGAGAAGTGTGCACAAGCTGCATTTGAGCTTGACATGTGGGGATGATCAGCGTACTTTTGGGGCGAAAAGTGGTAGTTCGTGGTCAGCGAGGGTTGCATGCCGTTCTTCATGGGCGAATACAGCTACGCCCTGGATGAGAAGGGGAGGGTCAAAATCCCTGCCGCCTTCAAGTCCGATCTGGCACCCGAGCCCGAATCCATCGTGTACCTCGTGCGCGACCGGGAAGAATGCGTCGCTGTCTACACGCCCGAAGAATACCACAAACTGCGCAACCAGTTGACGGCCTTGGACATGAATGTGATGGCCAACCGCATCCTGGCCCGGCGCCAGATTTCCAGCGCCTTCGAGGTGCCCGTGGACGCCCAGGGCCGGATCAAGGTGCCGGTGGAACTGATCAAATCCGCCCGGCTGGACAAGGGCGGCGAAGTCAAAGTCGCGGGCTTCATGAACTGCGTGCAGATCTGGAATCCCGACGAATACCAGAAATCAATGTCCTTGCAGGACGTGGAGTAAAGCGGTCATGGGCATGCATATCGTGCAGCGCAGCCGCGGCGATCTGGACCTCTTCCGGCTCAAGGGGCGCCTGGACGCCGGAGCCGTGGAGCAGCTGGCCTTCATCCTGCGCGCCATGCCCGGCGGCCGGCGCATCCAGTTCGATTTCCGCTCCGTGGACAACGCGGGCTCGCCGGAAGCGGCCGGCTGGCTCAAGTCCGTGCTGGAGCGGCGTCCGGAGGGTCGCGGCCTCCTGTTTTCCGGCATTCCAACCCCAGCGGCCCGGCGGCATGCGCTCGAGGGGCTGCCGCCCGCCCTCTTCGTCAGATGATGTACCACGAGCCGGTGTTGGCGCGGGAGGTGGTGGATCGTCTGGTCACCTTCCCGGGTGGGCTCTACCTGGACGGCACCCTGGGGGGCGGCGGACACAGCCGGGCGATCCTCGAGCGGCTGGACGCGGACGGACGGTTGCTGGCGCTGGACTGGGACGAGGACGCCCACGCGAATCAAGAGGGGGAGCGAGCCGTGTTGGGGCGGGATTCACGGGTCAGCCTGCTGCGCCTGGGCTTCGGCGATCTGGATCGCCTGCCCGCGCCGTGGGACACCTGCCGCTTCCAGGGCGTGCTGCTGGACCTCGGCCTCTCCTCCCATCAGGTCGACACCCCCGACCGCGGCTTCGCCTACCTGCACGACGGACCCCTGGACATGCGCATGGACCGCCGCCTGGAGCGCAGCGCGGCCGATCTGCTGGCCGAGCTGGACGAGCGCGAGCTGGCCGACCTGTTCTTCCGCTACGGCGAGCTGCCCGAAGCCCGCAAGCTGGCCCGGCTGCTGGTGCAGGCCCGGGCCGAAGGCGCGCTGGACACCACGGGCCGACTGCGCCAGGTGGTGGAGGGCCGCTTCGGCACTCGCGGCAGTTTTTCCCTGCTCAGCCGGCTCTTCCAGGCCCTGCGCATCGCCGTCAACGACGAACTGGGCCAGCTGGAGCGCGGGCTGGAGGGCGCCTTCCAGCGCCTGGCCCCCGGCGGCCGGCTGGCCGTGATCACCTACCACAGCCTGGAGGACCGCAGAGTCAAGGCCAGCTTCCGGCTCTGGGCCGGCGAGGATGACCGGCCGCGCAGCCGGCACCTGCCCGTCCGCGAGCTGCCCGTGCGGGCCCGCCTGCTGGAGCGCCGGGGACTGGTTCCCGGGGCCGAGGAATGCGCGCGCAATCCCCGCAGCCGCTCCGCGCGTCTGCGGGTCCTGGAACGAGTGGAGGCCTGAGATGGCACGCCCCGTTCCGCCCCTCAGCATCCGTGAGCAGTTCGGCTTTTTTTGGCGCCTGCTGCCCTACGTGGGCGTGCTGGTGGCCGTGCTGCTGTTCCGGGTCTGGAAGGTGGTCGAGGCCGACGACCTGAAGACCCAGGTCTTCAAGTCCACGCGCATCTGCGCCTCGCTGGAGGGCGAGTTGCAGATCGAGCAGGGGCTCTACATCTCGCGCACGGCCTTCGGCAAGATCGAGAAGGCCGGCCGCGAGCTGGGCCTGATCTGGCCGCCCGACAGCGGTCGCGGACTGATCGTGGCCGATCCCGCGCTGGTGGCCGGGGACCGCAGTCTGCAGTGGCTGAGCCGGCCCCGGGAGGCGCGGCCATGATGACCCGGCGCGACAGCCTGGGCGGATCGCCCCTGCGTCACAGCAAGCGCGTCACCGTGCTGCGCAGCCTGGGCCTCTGCGCCCTGGGGCTGGTGATCATCAAGCTGGCCGTGCTGCAGGCCTTCTGGGGCGAGCGGCTGGTGGAGCGCGCCGAGAAGCAGCTTTACACCACGGTGACCCTGCGCGCCCCGCGCGGCAACATCACCGACGGCGAGGGCAACCTGCTGGCGGTGGAGCTCAGCCAGGTCTACCTGCTGGCCTGCAACCCGGCCCAGCTCAAGCGCGACGTGTTGAACCACAAGGACGGCGCCCGCTTCCCGCGCCTGCTGGACCTGCTGGCCCCCGTGGTGGGCTGCAGCAAGGCCGAGCTGGAGAAGAGCCTGCGCGCCGAGATGGGGCGCGAACGGCCGCGGCGCTTCATGACCCTGGCCAAGGACATCACCGAAGTCCACGCCCGCACCGTGCGCGACGCCCGCCTGCCGGGCGTCTGGCTGGAGCAGACGGGCAACCGGATTTACCCGCAGGGCAAGGTGGCGGGCAACCTGTTGGGCTGCCTGAACGCCGAGAGCTGGCCCATCGGCGGCATCGAATCGGCCTATGACAGCCTGCTGCGCGGCACGGACGGCAAGGAGTACCACCTGCGCGACGCCAAGGGCTGGGGCCACGCCTTCAGCGAGCGGCCGCGCCAGGAGACCCAGCCCGGCATGAGCCTGGAGCTGGGCATCGACCTGCGCCTGCAGACCATCGCCGAGGAGGAACTGGAGGCGGCGGTCCTGCAGCACAACGCCCAGGCCGGCCAGGTCGTGCTGCTGGATCCGCGCACGGGGCAGGTCAAGGCGCTGGCCAGCTGGCCCCAGCTGGACCCCAATGACCTGAGCATCTTCACGCCGGAGGCCGCGCGCCTGCGCTGTGTCACGGACCAGTACGAGCCGGGCTCGACCTACAAGCTGATCACCTTCGCCGCGGCGCTGGAGAACGGCACCATCACGGACCTGGACGAGATCATCCCCTGCCACAACGGCGCCTATCGGGTCAAGAACGCCGTGATCCACGACTCCGACCGCCGGGGCCACTCCTCGCTGAAGGCGCGCGAGGTGTTCTCCAAGTCCTCCAACATCGGCTCCGTGGTGATTGCCCAGCGCATGCCGCCCCGCGACCTCTACGTGATGAGCCGCAATTTCGGTTTCGGCCAGAGCCTGGGCGTGGACCTGCCAGGCGAGGTGGGCGGTCAGCTGATGCGCCTGCACCGCTGGGGCCCGGTGGAGTTCGCCAACATCGCCATGGGCCAGGGCGTGGCCGTGACGGCCCTGCAGATGGTGGCCGCCTACGGCTGCGTGGCCAACGACGGCGTGCTGGTGCGCCCGCACGTCCTGCGCCGGGCCACGGGCCGCGACCGTGTCATCGAGCGCGAGCCGCTGGTGATCCGGCGCGTCATGTCCTCGGCCACGGCCGCCTCGCTGCGGCAGATCATGCGCGAAGTGGTCGAGACGGGGACCGGCAAGCAGGCCGGCGTCCCCGGTCTGGTGGTCTGCGGCAAGACCGGCACGGCCCAGAAGATCAACCCCGGCGGCGGTTACTCCCACGAGGAATACTTCTCGAGCTTCATCGGCTTCGCCGAGCTGCCTGAGGGTCCGCTGGCCGGGATCATCCTGGTGGACACGCCGCGCGGCGCGATCTACGGCGGCGTGGTGGCCGCCCCGGCTTTCCGCCGGATCATGGAGCGCGCCCTGCTGCTGGACAAGAAGAGCGAGCGGCCGCTGATTCCGCTGCAGTGGGCGGCCCAATCCGCGCCCGCGCCCCGCCCCGAGGAGCCCACGGCCCCGCTGGCGGCGGAGCCGCCCCTGCTCACCGGCCGCAGCCTGCGGGCCGCGCTGGAGGCCCTCAGCCCCTACGACCACGACCTGCGTGTCGAAGGAACGGGAAGCTTCGTGACCCGGCAGATCCCGGCGCCCGGCGACAGCGTCGCCCCGCCGGCGGAATGGGTGGTCACCTGCGAATGAGACCCACCCTCACCGAGTTGGCGGCCCGCCTGGGGCACACGCGCCACCTGCCGGAAACGGCGGGCTGGCGGGCCCTGGCCGATTCCCGCGGCCTGCGGCCGGGCGACCTGTTCGTGGCCCTGCCCGGCGAGCGGATGGACGGCCACGACTTCGTGCCCGCGGCCCTGGCGGCGGGAGCCGCCGCCGTGGTGGCCGAGGGCGCGCGCCTGACGACCGGCCTGGCAGGCGACCCGCGCGTGCTCTGCGTGGCGGACAGCCGCGAAGCCCTGCTGGAGCTGGGCGCCCTGGCCCGCGAACGGCACACGGGTCCGCTGGTGGCCATCACGGGCAGCAACGGCAAGACCACCACCAAGGAGCTGACCGCCCAGCTGCTGGGCCGGGGCCGGAGCACGGCCGCCAGCCAAGGCAACCAGAACAGCACGCTGGGCGCGCCCCTCTCGCTGCTCAACGTCCTGGACGGACAGGAGATCTACGTGCTCGAGGCCGGGATGTCGCAGCCGGGGGAGATCGCCCGGCTCTGCGCCATGGCCCGCCCGACCCACGGCTGTATCACCAACATCCAGCCCGCCCACCTGGAGGGGACCGGCGGACTGGCGGCGGTGGCGCAGGAGAAGGGTCAGCTCTTCCGCTGGCTGGAGCAGCACGACGGCACGGGCATCGTCAACGAGGACGACGCCCTGGTGGTGGAACAGGCAATCGGCTTGAGGCGTCGCAGCGGATACTCGCTCCGGAACCACAGCACCGGGGCGGTCCAGGGACTGGAAGCGGTGGGCGCGGATGAACAGGCGCGCTTCCGCATCCGCCTGTCCGGGCAGGAGTGCGTGTTGCCCGTGCCCGGACAGGCCTTCCTGGAGTGCGCGGCCGCGGCCGTGGCCATCGCGCTGGAACTCGGCCTGGAGCCCCCGCGGATCTGCCAGGGCCTGGCGGCCTTCCAGGGGGCCCCGGGTCGCATGCAGGTGCGGCGGGCGGCGGCCTGGAGCCTGTTGGACGATTCCTACAACGCCAACCCGGCCTCCATGAAGGCCGCGCTGGACACGCTGGCCCGGATGCGCGCCGACCGGCGCGTGGCCGTGCTGGGCGAGATGCGCGAACTGGGCGCCGAGTCCCGGACCTTGCACGCGGAGGTGGGCCGTCACGCCGCCGCGCTGGGCCTGGACCTGGTGCTGTTGGTGGGTTCGCTGGAGGCCCGCGCGGCCTTCGAGGAAGGACTGCGGGCGGGCGGCGGCCGGGCCGCTCTGCAGGCCGAGAACGCCGCCGCGCTGCGCGGCCTGTTCGGCCCCAAGGCTGGCGACGTGGTGCTGCTGAAGGGTAGTCGGTTGACCGGCCTGGATCTGCTGGCCAAGGAGTGGGCCGTATGAACCGCCTGGGCTACGACCAGACCCCGCCCAGCTCATTGCCCCTGGGGATCGCCTCCCGGCTGGCCACCATCGACCGGCTGCTGGCCTTCGTGATCCTGCTGCTGCTGATGATCGGCTCCATCGCCGTCTACTCGGCCTCCTCCCACTTCGGGATGGCCGCCGAGGGCTCGGCGGGCCTGTACTTTCTCAAGCACCTGGAGAAGATCGGCCTGGGCCTGCTGCTGTTCTTTGTCATGATGAAGGTCAACTACCAGACCTGGCGGCCGCTGGCGCCCTGGATCGGACTGGGCAGCCTGGCGCTGCTGGCCCTGACCCTGGTGATGCCCGAGGTGAACGGCGCGCGGCGCTGGATCATCATCGCCGGCCGCCAGTTCCAGCCCGTGGACGTGGCCAAGTTCGGGCTGATCCTCAACCTGGCGGCGGGGCTGGCCAAGGTGCGCGACTTCCGCAAGGACTGGCGCAACCTGCTCAGCGGCGGGCTGATGATGATCGGCGCCATGGTCGTGCTGGTGCTGCAGCCCAACTTCTCCATGGTGCTGGCGCTGTTCGGCGTCTCGCTGATCATGGTCTTCCTGGCCGGCGTGCCGCTGTCCTGGTTCTTCGTGGGCGGCGGGCTGGCCGGCGCGGGCGCGGGCTTCGTGCTGATCCGCGAGCCCTACCGGCTGACGCGCATCCTCAACTGGATCGAGAGCCTCTGGAACCCGGGGCTGGCCGACATGCAGCAGGCCCAGTCGCTGATCGCTTTCGGGCGCGGCGGAATCACCGGCGTGGGCGGGGGCAACAGCCTGCAGAAGCTCTTCTACCTGCCCGAGCCCTTCAACGATTTCATCTTCGCCATCTTCGGCGAGGAGTACGGGCTGGTGGGCTGCTTCGTGCTGGTGACCCTCTACGCCATCGTCTTCTCGCGGGGCCTGCACATCGTGCGCCGCTCCCAGGACGACTTCGCCCGCATGCTGGCCGCCGGAATCACGGGCCTGTTCTTCATCCACACGATCATCAACCTCTTCGTCGCCACGGGCCTCTTCCCGGTCACGGGCCAGCCGCTGCCGCTGTTCAGCTACGGCGGCACCTCGATGATCACCATGCTGGCCGCCCTGGGCGTGCTGCTCAACCTGTCCTACCACGCCCGCAACGTGCAGCTGATCGGACAGGGCTCGTGAGCACGCCGCGCGCCATCGAGCGTCTGCGCGACGCCTTCCCCGAACGCTGCACGCCGGACGCGCCGCTGACCGCGCTCTCCACCTGGCGAATCGGCGGACCGGCCGCCCTGCTGTTCACGCCGGAGTCCGAAGCGGAGCTGGCGGCGGGCCTGGCCCTGCTGCGCGCCGAGGACGCCGCCTGGTGGCTGGTGGGCGGCGGGTCCAACCTGCTCTTCCCCGACGAGGGACTGGCGGGCGTGGTGCTGCACCCCGGCCCGGGACTGGCCTGGCTGGAGGTGGATGCGCCGCTGCTGCGCGCCGGGGCCGCCACGTCCGCCGTGGTCCTCTGCCGCCGCGCCGCCCAGGCCGGACTGGCCGGGCTGGAGTTCGCCGGGGGCATCCCGGGCACGGTGGGCGGGATGGTGCGGATGAACGCCGGCGCCCACGGCCAGGAGCTCGCCCAGAGCCTGGTCCGCGTCCGATTGCTGGATCCGGACGGCGCCATCGGCTGGGTGGACGCCGCCGAGCTGCGCCTGGAGTACCGCAGCAGTCCGGGGTTGGGCGCGAGGCTGGTCCTGGCGGCGGAGTTCCGCCTCAGGGCCGACGATCCGGAGGCCATCAAGCTCCGCCTGCGCGAGCTGCTGGAACGGCGCCGGGCCACCCAACCCCTGCAGGAAGCCAGTTGCGGCAGCGTGTTCAAGCGGCCCGCGGGGGACTTTCCCGGCCGGCTGATCGAGGCGGCGGGTCTGAAGGGCGCCCGGGTGGGCGCGGCCGTCGTGTCACAAATCCACGCCAATTTCTTCGTGAATGAGGGCGGAGCCAGCGCCGCCGACATAGTGGCGCTGGTGGAACTGGTCAAGCGCACGGTGCGCGAGCGCTTCGGCGTTGAGCTGGAGGAGGAGTTCCAGCATGTGCGCTAGGCCCGTCAGCCGCGGCCGCCGCTGGCTGCGCATCCTGCTCTACACGCTGCTGCCGCCGCTCTTCGTGGGGCTTAGCGCCGCCGCCGTGATCTGGGTGCGCACGGGCGACACCTTCCGGCTGCGCGAGTGGAAGGTCCTGGGCGCGCGGCTCAGCGACCGCCAGGGCATCGTGGAAACCATGGACGGCGTTCGCGGCAAGCCGCTGGCGCTGGTCGAGTTGGGCGCCCTCCGGCAGCGGCTGGCCGACGACCCGTGGATCACGGCCCTGCGGGTGACCAAGAAATGGCCCGACGCGCTGGTGGTGGTCCTGGCGGAGGACGAGCCGCTGGCCTGGGTGCTGCGCGCGGGCCGGCCCCGCTGCCTGACCGCCACGGGCCGTGTGCTGGACCGGCCCCGGGGCGGAACGCGACTGGACCTGCCCGTGCTGAGCGGCGCCGAGCGCGACCTGAAGGGCGCCGCCGCCCGGCTGCTGGAGATGAAGACGGGCTTCCCCGAGCTCTACGCCCGGGTGGAGCGCCTGGAATGGGGGACCTCGCCCGTGCTGCACCTGCAGGGAGCCCAGCCGCTGGTGCTGGTGCAGGCCACCCTCTGGCGCCACGGCCTGTCCCTGCTGCAAGTGGTGCAGGCCCGCCGCCCCGATCTGCTCGCGCGGCCCGGCGAACTGGACTTGCGCTTCGTCAACCAGGTGGTGTGGAGGGAGCATGCCTGAGCCCGTCGTCGCCGCACTGGACCTCGGATCCTCCAAGGTCGTGGCCCTCATCGCCCAGGTGGACCGCAGCGGCATGCTGTGTGTCACGGGGATCGGCTTCGCGCCCAGCCGCGGCGTGCGCCAGGGCCTGATCGTCGACCTGGACGCCGCTCGCGACACGGTGCTGCAGGTGGTCCGGCACGCCGAGAACATGGCCCGGACCAAGATGCCCGCCGCGGCGGTGGCCATCTCGGGCTCGCACATGAGCTGCATGAACAGCTCGGGCAACATGCCGCTGACCGCCCAGGCGGGGTCCCGCGGCCGCACGGTGACGGAGCAGGAGGTGGAGAGCGTGCTGGCGAACTCCCAGTCCGTCCAGCTGCCCATCGACCGCAGCCTGCTGCACGCCGTGCCCCAGCGCTTCACGACGGACAACGTGAGCTGCCTGGATCCGCTGGGGCGCGAGTGCTGCCGCCTGGGTGTGGAGACACACCTGATCCTGGCCGGCGTCAACCACCGCAACAACCTGCTGCGCTGCCTGCAGCTGGCGGAGGTGGACACCCGGCGGATGGTCTTCAGCCCGCTGGCCGACGCCATGGCCGCGCTGAGCGACGAGGACCTGGACCAGGGCGTGGCCCTGATCAATTTCGGCGCCGGCACCTGCGACGCCCTCTATTTCGCCGACGGCGTGCTGCAGCACTCGTGGGTCTTCCGCTACGCCGGATCCCGTGTCACACGGGACATCGCCACCGTGCTGAAGACCACGCTGCAGGAGGCCGAGGAACTGAAGATCCGCCACGGCCGGGTCAACGCGCGCCGCGAGGGCGACCAGAAGCTCACCGTGCCGCAGGTGCACGGCGAGGGCGCCCAGGTGATCTCCCAGGAAATGCTGGGCAAGGTCATGCAGGCCCGGGTGCGCGAGATCCTGCAGCACGTGGTGAAGGAGGCCCGCCGCATGAACCTGCTGGAGGGCCTGCGCGGGGGTCTGGTCCTGACGGGCGGAGGCGCCGCCATGACCGGACTGGCCGAGTACGCGGAGAGCGTGACGGGCCTGCGCGCCCGGCGCGGCCGCTGCGAGCACTACATCGGCCCCCGCGGCATCCTGGACAATCCCGGCTATCTGACGGGGCTGGGCCTGCTGGCGCTGGAAGCCGCGGCCCTGCCGGAGTTCTCCCACGAGGGCTTTCCGCTGCTGGATCGCCTGCTGGTGCAGGGCTCGGAACTGGAACGCCGGAAGGGAAGACTGGGCGACATGTTCAACATCCTGAGGGGGAGGAGGAACCCATGACCACCGGCCGCGCCGTGCAGAGCGCCCTGGACATTGGCCACGGCACCGTTCGCGTGATCATCGCCGAGCGCGTGGAGGAGGACCGCATCCGCGTCCTGGGGGCCGGCGCCGCCGCCTCCAAGGGCCTGTCCCGCGGAATTCCCACCAACATCAAGCCCATGATCCTGGCCGTGGAGGAGGCGATCGCCGCCGCCGAGGAGGCCGCGGGGATCGAAGTCGACGACATCCACCTGGGCGTCTCCGGCGCCGAGCTGGCCTGCGCCGAGACCGAGTCGCACCTGCTGGTGACGCGCAATCCCCAGGATCCGCGCTCCAGCCTGATCCAGACCACGCACCTGCGCCAGGTCCTGGAGCAGGCCGAGGCCTCGCAGACCGTGCAGATCGAGCGCCAGATCCTCCACTGCCTGCCCCAGGAATTCCTGGTGGACGGCGCCGAGGGCGTGCAGAACCCGGTGGGCCTGCACGGCATGCGTCTGGACTGCCGCACGCACTTCCTCTCCGTGCCCGTCAACACGGTGGAGAACCTCAAGCGCTGCGTCCAGCGCACGGCGGTCAACGTGGGCAGCGTCACGCTCACCAGTCTGGCCAGCTCCTGCTTCCTCAGCCCCGACGAGAAGGAGTTGGGCGTGCTGCTGCTGGACGTGGGCGCCGCCAGCACGGACCTGATCCTCCACGCGGACGGCAAGGTCTGTCACGCCGCCTCCGTGCCCATGGGCGGCGCGGCCATTACCAGCGACATCACGCGCGCCTTCCGCACGCCGGCCTCCGAGGCCGAGCGGATCAAGCGCTCCTACGGTTGCTGTGATCACCGGCTGATCCGCCGCGACGAGCGCTTCGACATCGAGTACGCCGGCGGCGACTCCTCCGAGCGCGCCTCGCGCAGCCAGCTCTGCCAGGTGATCCAGCCCCGGATGGAGGAGATCCTCGAACTGGTGGAGCGCGAGCTGGAGATCTCCAACATGCGCTGGATGCTGGGCGCGGGCGTGGTGATCACCGGCGGCGGCGCGCGATTGGACGGCCTGCTGGACCTGGCGCGCGACCGCTGGTCGCTGCCGGTGCGGCTGGGCTACCCGCGCGGCGTGATGGGCGTGGAGGCGGATCCCTCCATGCTCGAATGGACGCCGGCCATCGGCCTGGCGCAGCACGCGCTGCGCAACGCGCCCATCAGCCACGGGCAAAAATCGAAGATCACGCTCTGGAACTGGGTCAACCGGCTGCGCCGGCACGTGGCCCTCTGACGTATTGGAAGGGGATGTGTGGTGGACCATGAACCCGCCGCGCGTCCGTCAAACACTGGGGACAGGACTTTTTGGGGAGAAAAAGGCCATGTCAGGATTGCTGTTCGAACTGGATGAGCCGAGCACCCAACCGCGGGTGCGCATCGTGGTGGCGGGAGTGGGCGGAGCCGGCGGCAACGCCGTGGACCGCATGATTCGCGCCGGGGTGACGGGTGTGGAGTTCGCGGTGGTCAACACCGACGCCCAGGCCCTGGGGCAAAACGTGGCGGCCGCGCGCGTGCAGATCGGCAAGACGCTGACCCGGGGACTGGGCACGGGGGCCCGGCCGGAGCTGGGACGCGCCGCCGTGGCGGAGGACGCCGACGAGCTGCGGAGCCTCTTCGAGGGCGCGCACCTGGTCTTCGTCACCGCCGGGATGGGTGGCGGCACGGGCACGGGCGCGGCGCCCGAGGTGGCGCGGCTGGCCCGGGAGGCCGGCGCGCTGACGGTGGGCGTGGTCACGCGACCCTTCCACTTCGAGATGCGGCCGCGCATGCGCCGCGCCGAGGAGGGGCTGGAGCTCATGCGCCAGATGGTGGACACGCTGATCGTGGTCTCCAACCAGCGCCTGATGAGTTTCGTGGACCAGCATCTGAGCCTGAAGGACGCCTTCGGCGTGGCCGACGAGGTGCTGGTGAGCGCCGTGCGCGGGATCAGCGACCTGATCACCATACCCGGCCTGATGAACCTGGACTTCGCCGACGTGCGCGAGGTGATGAACGAGCCGGGCGAGGCCCTGATGGGCGTGGGCGTGGCCGAACTGGGCGAGGGCAGCTACGGCGCCCACCAGGCCGCCGAGCAGGCGATCAGCAGCCCGCTGCTGGACGAGTACTCGGTCAAGGGCGCCCGACGCCTCCTGGTGAACATCACGGGCGGCGAGAGCATGTCGCTGATGGACGTCAACGACGCCATGCAGACCATTTCCGAGGCGGTGGGCGAGGACGCGGAGATCTTCCTGGGCGCGGTCACCGATCCCAGTCTGGTGGACCGGATCTGTGTCACGGTGATCGCCACGGGCATCGAGTCCCAGGTCGCGCGGCGGGTGGAGGAGCCCCTGCAGCTGGCTCCGCGCGCCCTGCCCGGCGCCTACAACCCGCTGGATGCGCGGCCGGAGACACGCCCCGCGGTTCGGCCCGAGCCCCTGCGACTGGACGTGCGGCCGGAGCCCACGCGCCCCGAGCCGGCGCGTCCGGAACCGCTGCGGGCGGAGTCCTCGCGCAGCGAGCCCATGGGCCGGAATGGCGGCCCGCTGCTGATCAACTGGGAGCCGGAGCCCGAGCGCGAGCGCGCCGCCGAGCGGCTGCCCGTGCAGGCGCGGCCCGCGGCCTCCTTCCTGGCGGACGACGAGCCGCTGGGCGGCGCGCGCCAGGTCTCGTTCCGTCCCGCGGCCAAGGAGCCCACGGGCGAGAACCTGGAGCTGCCCACCTTCCTGCGCCGCTCCATGGACTAGAATTCCCCAAAGAGTCGAGGCGAAGTGTTCATGGCTTCGTCTCACACGGGAACCGGTCGGCCGCAAGGTCGGCCGGTTCCTCTCTCGCTCGGGCGACCGGGGAAATCTCACCACAGAGACACAGAGACACAGAGAAGAGGTAGAGATGAGGTGGATCGAGATCGGGTTTTTCTCTTTTCCAACCGTGTCTCTGTGCCTCTGTGTCTCTGTGGTGAATGTCCGGTGAGTGTCCATTGAGAGTCTTGCGGATGCCCGCGCGGCTGCCCATGTTGGGTGTCCCACACACAAGTCGGAGACCACGATGAAGCACATCCTGACCTGCACGCTGCTGAGCGCCGCCCTGGCGGCGCCGCTGTTCGCCGCCGAAGAGGCCGCCCCCCTCAAGACCTGGGAGCGCGGCGCCAGCGCGGGCCTGAACCTCACCCAGGCCAGTTTCGACAATTGGGCCCAGGGCGGCGAGGACGCCATGGCCTGGCAGGCCGACCTGGGCGGCACGGCCACGCGCCACCTGAGCACGGCCGACTGGGAGTTCAAGGGCAAGATCAGCTACGGCGAGACCAAACTGGGCGACACGGATTTCCGCAAGAGCACGGACGAGTTCAGCCTGGGCACCACCTACACGTTCAACCGCGAACTCTACGTGCGGCCCTACCTGGGCGCCAACTTCCGCTCCCAGTTGGCGGCGGGCTATGTCTACGACGACGCGGCGGGAACCAAGGCCCAGAACTCGGCGGCCTTTGATCCGGCCTACCTGAGCGAGGCGGCGGGCGTGGGGATCGAACCGCTCAAGGACCTGAAGCTCAAGCTGGGCGCCGCGGCCAAGCAGACGATTTCCAGCGAGGACTATCTGTGGGCGGATGATCCGGAGACGGCCACGGAGGTGGAGACGCTGCGCAGCGAGTTCGGCGCCGAGGCCAAGGCCGACTACGTCCACGCCTTCAACGACAACGTCTCGCTGAAGAGCAGCTTGGTGCTGTTCTCCAACCTGCAGGCCTTCGACGAGATCGACAGCGACTGGGACACCAGCCTGATCTCCAAGCTGACGGGCAACATCCAGATGAGCCTGAACGTGCGCATCCTGCGGGATGCGGATATCAGCCGGGTACGGCAGTGGAAGCAAAATCTGGCGATCGGCTTCGTCTACACACTGTTGTAGACGACACGTCAAGTAGCCTTAGACAAAAGATCAGGTGTACCTTCCCCCTGCAAGGGGGAAGGTTAGGATGGGGGTTCAACGCCCGTCATCCCCCGGCTTGACCGGGGGATCCCATCAAAGGGTGCTGACGTGCCATGTTTTCCACCTTTCTGCTTGCGCCAGAAAGGTGGAGCCAAAGAGGCGCTTTTTCTCAGCGGCCAGAGTCAGGCCACCTCGCGGTGGCCTTCCGCTGGCCGGCGTTTGGACTTCCTGCAATCGTGTAGTTGGTTCCGCTTGAAAGCGTCACCACCTGGTTCTGGTTCAGCCCTGGCGGGCTTCACCTCACTTGCTCCAAGGGTTATTGCTTTTGGGGGGGTGCGAGAGCTATGCGTGCGACAGGCAAGTATAACCCAGTAAATATTGAGTCGATGAAATGATTGATAATATTATCATCGAGAACGCGTTGTTGTTTTCTGTGTGTCAATTGCTCTATTTTATAGGAAAACTCGCTAAGAAAGTTGCAATTAAATTGAATGGAGACTGGACGGAACCAGTAATATGGCTCATAATTAGTGTGTGCAATTTTGCTTTCATGATTTACTATCTACACAATATCTATTCTGATTCTGTAATACTGTTTTACTTATCAATATATAGTTGTGTTGCAATTGTTATATATATTCTGTTCAACGCGAGACGTAAAAGTTGTGTAAAAAACGTGATTGGAGATGCTGTATTGATAGCCATATTATGGCTAGATGTTTTTGTATTAGGATATTTGGCGGCAGGTGTAGATTTGCTGAAATGAGGAATAAATAATATGTATTCTGACAAGCTATTATATATTGCTATATGTTCATTTTTGGTTTCGATGAAATTATTAATAGATGTAATCAGAAACAAAAAAGGTGCAGAAGCTTGGCAGCCTATTGCAATTTTTACGATGGGAATTTTTGCACTACTTATATGGAAGATTATTAAATAGCCAATTGTTAAGTAGGTACGATAACTGGTCGCCTATTTAAGCAATAATTCGTAGTGTAGCACGAAGTTAGTGAGGCAAAGAGAATTCTACTTTGCGGGAGCTCTTCTGGCGCAGCCGTCCCACCTCCAATTCCCCTCTGTGCCTCTGCGTCTCTGTGGTAAGATCCCCCGCCCCCGAGCGAACCGGCCGGGAACAGGCCCGAGAATCAGGGTGAAAAGACTAGGAAGAATCATGGCAAAAATACTATTATAATCGCTGTCATTCAGGAGCGAGCCATGGAAACCCCGGCCATTTACCCCATCACCGACTTGCGCCAGGACGCCACCAATCTGATCGGGCGCGTCTGCGAAACCGGGCAGCCGGTGTACATCACCCAGCGGGGGCGCGCCTCCGCCGTGCTGCTCAGCATGGAGGCCTGGGAGCAGACCCAGCGCGAACTGGAGCTGCTGCGGCTGCTCTCGCGCGGGGAGCAGGAGAGTGCCGCGGGAGTGGGCGCGACCTTGGCGGACGTGCTGGCGGATGGGGACGCGCTGCTGACCGGCAAGGGCTTGTGAGCGTCCGCTTCACGCCTGCGGCCCAGCGGCAGCTGCTGGAGGCGCTGGAGTTCCTGGCCGCCCGGCGGCCTTCGGCGGCACGCGCATTCCTGCAGCGGGTTCGCGCCCGGCTTGAGGTGCTGGAGGACTATTCCCAAGCCGGCCGCCGCGTGCCGGAGTTTCCCGAACTGCCCGTGCGGGAAGTCCTGGTGCCGCCCTACCGCCTGTTCTACCGGGTTCGGGAAAGCGGAGTCTGGCTGGTGGGCGTCTGGCACGACGCCCGCCTGCCCCGCGAACCGGAATGAGGGCCTTGACGGCGTCTCCATGCTCTAAGAACTCTGCGGGATTGCAACAAATGTTCAATGCAGTGCATGATTGCGCAGATGCATCAGCCTTGTTCATGCAATTGCTTTCGGCTCACGCCCCCATCCCGGCCTGACCGGCCGTGCCTTCCCCCGCCCTGCGGGGGAAGGTGTCGGACGCAAGCCGTCCCCTCTCGCCGTGCTGCAGATAGAATCGGACAGGCAAAGCTCCTTCCCCCGCCAAGGCGGGGGAAGGCCGGGATGGGGGCGTGCCCCAGTCAGGAATTCCAATCCAGCAGACGTCAACTGTGCCTCTGTGTCCCTGTGGTGAGTCCCAAGTGGTCTCCAAGACACAGCGATGCAAGGCGAAAAGCTTGTTTCGCCATATCTCGAACCCTACCTTGTGCGGCTTCTGCGCCTCCGTAGCTCAGGTGGATAGAGCGGCGGTTTCCTAAACCGTAGGTCAGAGGTTCGAGTCCTCTCGGGGGCATATTGGAATGCCCCACAAGGGGATCGTTGGGTCGAAGTGCAAGAGGATGCCATGAATCTGGAACCCCGCGACAGCCAAGAGGACATGGAGCACGATGCCTTTCTGACCGGGATCGTGCGCGGTTGGGACTATCTGACGCGCAAGCGCTGGGTGGTGCTGGGTGGCGCGCTGGGCATCCTGGTGGTGGCGGGCGGCATCTTCTTCGTGCTGCGCACTTCGCGGCTCAAGGAGGAGCGCGCCGACGTGCTGCTCAACCGGGCCACGGCCCTGTTGGAGACGCCGCAGCCCGAGGCCGCCCGGCCCCTGCTGGAGAAGGTGCGCGACGAATTCGCCGGCACGCGCGCGGCGGAGGACGCCCACTTTTTCCTGGGCATGAGCGCCGTGGCCGCCGACCAGGTGGCCGAGGCCCGGACGGAACTGACCGCGTTCCTTGACGGTCACGGCCAGGAGGACTTCATGCGCGCGGCGGCCCAGGGCGGCTTGGCCGTCTGCCTGGAGCGCGAGAAGAAGTGGGACGAGGCCGCCAAGGCCTGGACCCAGGCGGCGCTGGTGGACGAGGCGGGCAACTTCAACGCGCCCACCTACCTGCTGAACGCGGCCCTGTGCTGGGAGCAGGCGGGCAAGGTGGACGAGGCCCTGCCCCTGCTGGAGCGCATTCTGGAAAAGTACCCCAAGACCTCGCTCAAGACGAAGGTCGAGGGTCTGCAGGCCCGGCTGAAGCCCGGCGCCTGAGTTTTGCCGCCTAGCGGCCCGACTGCTGCGGGGCCGTTTGTCGGAAGTCTCCCCTGGACCCGGCCGGGACCGCGCCTGCGGTTCGGGCCACTGGGGAGGCGGCGGTCCCGAAGCGACCGCTCTTTCGCCCGCTCGTGCCGGCGAAACCCCCGGGCCTGCTGCGTGTGAGGCTGGTCCGGGATTCCGTCCAAAAGATGGAAGTGGGCCCACGCCCACTTTTTGTTTGGAGGCCGTCATGCTGGCGCAGGATCTGCAAAGCCTGATCGAAAGTCTGGTGCTGGAGCCGGTTTTTCTCGTGGACGTGGAGCTCTCCGGCGACGGCAAGGGCAAGATTCTGCGCGTGGTGGTGGACACCGACGCGGGCGTGACGGTGGACCAGCTCTCCAAGGTCAACCGGGAACTGGGCCGCCGGCTGGACGAGGGCGAACTGATCGCCGGCCGCTACCGGCTGGAAGTCTGCTCCCCTGGGCTGGACCGGGCATTGCGCCATCCGCGGGTGCTGGCAAAGGCCCTGGGCCGCAAGGTCCTGGTGCGCCTGGCCGACGCGGCGCCGGGGGAGACAGCGGAATACACGGGCGTGCTCCGGGCCGCCCATGAGACGGGAATCGAGGTCGAGGTGGAAGGTGCAACCCGCGTTCTGGACTGGAAGCGGGTGCAGGCCGTCCATCATGTGCTTGAGTGGTAAGCAAGGAGTGCTTTCCGATGATGAAGGAAGCGCGGAAGAACGACGCCGGCAGCATCGTGGACGCGGTGATTCAGCTCCTCGAGAGCAAGAACATCGACCGCCAGGACTTTCAGGAGGTCATCCAGGAGGCCTTCATTTCGGTGCTGAAAAAGCGCTTCGACTCGGAGGAGAATTTCTCCGTCACCTTCAACATGGACAAGGGTGACATCGAAATCTACCGCGAGTGGCAGGTGGTGGAGGACGGTGGCGTGGAGAACGAGCACCTGCAGATGGAGCTCACCCAGGCCCTGACCCACGACCCCGAGATCGAGCCGGGCGATGACTTCGTCGAGATCATCGACTACCGCAAGTTCGGCCGCCGGGCGATCCTGAACCTCAAGCAGGCGCTGATGCACAAGATCCGCGAAATCGAGAAGAACGCGGTCTACGAGGAATACAAGGATCGCGTGGGCGAGATCATCCACGCCGACGTCCACCAGGTGGACCGCAACCGCGGCGTGATTCTCAACATCGACCGGGTGGAATTCCGCATGCCCTCCTCGGAGCAGGTCAAGTCCGAGAAGTACCACCGCGGCCTGCCTCTGCGCGTGCTGATCAAGGACGTGCGCCGGGAGAACAACCGCGACCCGGAGATCATCGTCAGCCGCAGCGACCCCAATTTCGTGCGCCGCCTCTTCGAGGTGGAAGTGCCCGAGATCGCCGACGGCATCATCCACATCCGCAAGATCGCCCGCGTCCCCGGCCGCCGCACCAAGATCGCCGTGGAATCCACCGACAGCCGCATCGATCCGGTGGGCTCCTGTGTGGGCATGAAGGGCGTGCGCATCCAGGCCATCGTCAAGGAGCTGATCAACGAGAAGATCGACATCATCGACTTCGCCAGTGATCCCGCCACCTTCATCAAGAAGGCCATGAGCCCCAACAAGCCCTTGCAGGTGCGCCTGCTGGGCGCTGGCCGGGCCCTGGTGGTGCTCAGCGACGAGGAATACGAGAAGATGGTCGAGCGCCAGATGAAGCGCCTGGATGGTCAGCCCAGCCATGACTTCAAGTTCAATCCGATGGACGACATGGTCTTCCGCCTGGCCTGCGAGATCTCGGGCTACGAGCTGGAGCTGATCAACGAGACCCAGCACTTGGCCATGCAGCTGCACGAGCAGGAGATCGAGGAAGACCTGAAGATCAACGAGGTGGTGGGCATCGCCGACGAGGTGGCCGGCAAGATGATCGACGCCGGCATCTACCTGGCGGAGCGCCTGCTGGACGAGCCGCTGGCCTCGCTGATCGAGCGCACGGGCCTCTCCGAGGAGGTGGTGCGCCAGGCGCGCCGCAGCGTCTCCACCTACTTCCAGGACTTCAAAATCATGGACGTGGTGGATCTGCCCAAGGCCTACAAGGACGTGCTGGTCCGCGCAGGCTACAGCTTCGTCGAGGATTTCCTCACCGACTCCTCCGCCCAGGCCATGGAGCGCACGGGCCTGGAGCGCGAGGACCTCGAGGCGATCATGCACGTGCTGGGCGACTTCGACAACCAGGGCCTGGACTAGGCCCGTGGAACCGTGCCGGCTGGAGCCGTCCGGGCAGGGTCTGCTCGGACTGGCGCGCCGGGCGGGCGCGCTGATCCTGGGAATGGATCAGATGCGCGAGAAGGTGCGGCGGGGGACCCCGCTGCTGATCCTGGCGGATCCGACGCTGTCGGCGCGGACCCTGCGGGAACTGGAAGACTGGCAGGAGGCGGACGGCCGCACGCGGGTCGTCGCCCTGGCGGAAATGGCGGCTCTGAACGAGCTGCTGGGTACGAGAGGAGTGCGGGCTGTGGCGCTGGCCGACGGTGGATTCCGCCGCGGGCTGGAAGAACGCTTGAGCCCACTCAATACGGGAGAACAGGGTGGCTGCCAAGAAGCATAAGCTGATTCACCTGGCGAAAGAGCTGCAATTGACGGTGTCGCACGTGAGCGACTACCTCGTCAAGGAGGGCTTTGAGGCGCCGGCCAGCCCCAATGCCATTCTCAGCGAGGAGATGTTCACCTCTCTCCTGTCGAAGTACGCGCCGCAGCGCTACAAGGAATACCTGGCCGAGCAGGCTCCGCGCAAGCCCGAGCCGGGCGGCGACCGGGCGGAGTTCCGCCGGGAGGCGATGGAGGACCTGATGCGGGCCTCCGAGCCGGAGGCCGTGGAGTCCGGCGAATCGGACAAGGTGCGCTCCGACACCGTGGAGCGGCTGCGCTCGCTGAAGGTGATCGAGCCCGCGCCCAGCGCGCCGGAAGAGGCCCCCGCGCCCGTCGCGGCGCCCGTGGAGGTTCCGGAGGCGCCGGCCGCGCCGACTCCCGCGGCGATCGAGCCCGCGCCCGCGCCGGCTCCGGCTCCGCCGGAAGAGCCCGCCCCGGCGCCCACCCCCACGCCCGAACCCGTGGCCTCCAACGAGCCCGCGGCGGCTGCGCCCGCGCCCGCGGTCGCGCCGGAGGAAGCGCTGATTCCCGAGACGGCGGCTCCCGAGCCGCTCGTCGCTGCGCCCGCCGAGCCCGCCGCCGGCGAGGCCGTGCCGGCCCCGGCCGCCGAGGCGGCCCCGCTGGAGGGTGCCGAGCTGCCCGCCGACGCCGCGCTGGCTGAACGACTGACCACCACCGGCGCGGGCCGCCGCATCGTGGAGCACGAGGATTCCGGGGGCGAGAAGATCGGCCTGCCCGTCTTCCGGCCCGGCCGCGTGCTGGGCATGCACGTGGACAACGAGCCGGCGCGCAAGCGCACGGCCAAGCCCACCAAGACCGAGACCGCGGCCGCGGCCCGTCCCGCCGCCGGCGCCGGCGCCGGTCCCGCTGCCGGATCCGCGCCGGGTGCGCCCCGCGCGGCCGGCGAGGCCCAGCCGGGCTTCCGCGAGCGCGATCCCTCCAAGGCCGCCGCGGCCACGCCGGGCGCGGACGCGCGCAAACGCAGCGGCAAGAAGACCAAGACCGAAGAGCTGCGGCTGCAGAAGCTGGAGAAGGCCAAGAACGAGCCCACGGATCTGGCCGGCGGTCGCAAGCGCAAGAAGAGCAAGAAGGTCAAGATCAGCGAAGACGAGATTCGCGCCGCGGTGAAGGAAACCACCAAGGCCATGGAGGGCGGCAAGAAGCGCCGCAAGCATCGCAAGGTGCGCGGGGTGGGCGAGCTCAACGAGGAGACCAACGTCCTGCGCGTGACGGAGTTCATCACCACCAACGAGCTCTCCGAGCTGCTCGAGGTGCCGGTGAGCGACCTGATCAAGAAGGCCTTCATGATGGGGACCATGGTCACCATCAACCAGCGGCTGGAGCGCGCGCTGATCGAGATCCTCTGCGGTGACTACGACTTCGACGTGGAGTTCCTCTCCGAATTCGAGGAGGAGGAGGAGGACGCCATCGAGGAAGAGGACGAGGGCGTGCCGATTCCCCGCCATCCGGTGGTGACCGTGATGGGCCACGTGGACCACGGCAAGACCTCGGTGCTGGACTACATCCGCAAGGCCAACGTGGTGGCCGGCGAGGCGGGCGGCATCACCCAGCACATCGGCGCCTACGAGGTGAACTGGAAGGGCCAGCTCATCACCTTCCTGGACACGCCGGGCCATCATTCCTTCACGGCCATGCGCGCCCGCGGCGCCCAGGTGACGGACATCGTGGTGCTGGTGGTGGCGGCGGACGACCGCGTGCAGGAGCAGACCCGGGAAGCCATCGACCACGCTCTGGCGGCCAAGGTGCCGATCATCGTGGCCGTCAACAAGATCGACAAGCCCAACGCCGACGTGCAGAAGATCCGCAAGGAATTGGCGCTCTACAACATCCTGGTGGAGGATTGGGGCGGCCAGTACCAGTGCGTGGACATCAGCGCCAAGCAGGGCACGGGCATGGACCGCCTGCTGGACGAGATCCTGACCCGCGCCGAGGTGCTGGAGCTGGTGGCCGTGGCGGAAGGTCCGGCCAAGGCCGTGGTGATCGACTCCAAGCTCGACAAGGGCCGGGGCGCCATCGCCACCGTGCTGGTGGAGCGCGGCACCCTGAACAAGGGCGACATCGTGGTGGCGGGCACGGCCTCGGGCCGCGTGCGCCTGATGCTGGACGAGCGCGGCAACGCGCGCGACACGGCCCCGCCGGCGTCGCCCGTGCAGATCCTGGGCCTGGACAGCGTGCCCCAGGCCGGCGACAGCCTGCTGGTCTATAGTTCGGAGCGCGACGCCCGCGCTGTGGCGCTGAAGCGGCAGCAGATCCAGCGCGAGCAGAGCCAGCAGCGCATCAGCTCGTTCACGCTCTCCAGCCTCTCCCAGCAGATCGCGCGCGGCGAGGTGCGGGACCTGCCCGTCATCATCAAGGGCGACGTGGACGGCTCCATCGGGGCCATCGCCGACGAATTGATGAAGATGCAGAACCAGGAAGTCCGCGTGAACGTGATCAGCCGCAGCGTGGGCAACATCACCGAGAGCGACGTGCTGCTGGCCAAGGCCTCCGGCGCGATCATCATCGGCTTCCACGTCTCGCCCACGCCCAACGCGCGGGAACTGGCCCAGCGCGAGCGCGTGGACGTGCGGCTCTACAAGGTCATCTACGAGGTGGTGGAGGAGATCCACGCCGCGCTGGAGGGCATGCTGGCCCCCGACGTGGAGGAGGAGATCCTGGGCACGGCCGAGGTGCGGCAGGTCTTCCGCATCGTCAAGAAGGCCATCGCCGGTTGCATGGTGGTTTCGGGCAAGATCGAGCGCGGGGCCAAGGCCCGGCTGGTGCGCGACAACACCGTGGTCCACGAGGGCGACATGTCCAGCCTCAAGCGCTTCAAGGACGACGTCCGCGAAGTGGCCACGGGCTTCGAGTGCGGCATCCAGCTGGCCGGGTTCAACGACCTGCGCGAGGGCGACCTGATCCAGGTCTTCTCACTGCGCGAGGTGGTGCGGCGCCTGGACATGGCGGAAGAAACGCCCAAGGGACGCTGATCCATGGCCAGTGAGAAGCGCCAACAGCGGGTGGCCGAGCAGATCCGCAAGGAGCTGGGGACCATCCTGCAACGCGAGCACAGCGAACTGGCCAGCCAGGTCACCGTGGGCGAGGTGCGCCTCTCGCCGGATCTCTCCCACGCCAACGTCTTCGTCAGCCTGATGGGCGACGAGGCGCGGCGCGAGGTCCTGCTCAAGGAGCTGATGCACCGCAACAAGGAGATCCGCCGCTCGCTGGCCGGCCGCATGCGCCTGCGGGCCGTGCCGCTGGTGCGCTTCCTGCTGGATCTCTCGCTGGACCGCGCCGAGCGGCTGGAGTCGCTGCTGGAGCAGATCCAGGCCGAGCGCGCTCCCGATCCGGCCGCGGACGACGCGGCTCCGGACGGCACGGCGAGCGCGGCCCTGCCGGCGGCGGAGGCTCCGCCGGGTACGTGATGGACTCCGGGCAGAACAGCGGTCCGGCGCTGCTGGACCGCCAGGCGACACCCACGCCGGGGATCCTGGCCGCCGGCTGCATTCTTCTGCTGGACAAACCGGTGGGCCCCACTTCCTTCGCCATGGTCGCCATGCTGCGCCGCCTGAGCGGCATCCGCCGCATCGGCCACGCCGGCACCCTGGATCCCTTCGCCAGCGGCCTGCTGATCCTGCTCACCGCCGCGGCCACGCGCTGGCAGGACACGGTGATGGGCGCCGACAAGCGCTACTGGATGCGCCTGCGGCTGGGGGCCGAGAGCGACAGCCACGACCGGACGGGCAAACTGCACGACGGTCCCGGCGGCCCGCTGCCGAGCCTGGCGGAGATCGAGGCCGCGCTGCCGGAGTTCCGCGGCGAACTGGAGCAGATTCCCCCCATGCACTCGGCCGTCTCCATCGACGGTAAGCGGCTCTACCGGCTGGCCCACAAGGGCCTGGTGGTGGAGCGTCCCCCGCGCCACGTGGTGGCCCACGAGCTGACCCTGCTGGGCTGGGATCCACCGTTCCTGGAACTGGACCTGCACTGCGGCAAGGGCTTCTACGTGCGCAGCCTGGCCCGCGACCTGGGCCGGCGGCTGGGCTGCGGCGCCCTGGTGGAGGAGCTGCGGCGCACGCGCATCGGCGGCTACGAAGTCGCCCGCGCCTGGAGCGTGGAGGAGCTGGAGGAGCGGCTGAAGCACTTCCGCAAGCGGCCCGGGGAGGACCTCCATGCGGGTTGAGCGCGGTCTGCTGCACGAGCTGCACGCCGAGCCGGAGAGCGTGCTCACGCTGGGCTCCTTCGACGGCCTGCACCTGGCGCACCAGGCGCTGATCCGCCGGGTGGTGGAGCGCGCCGCGGCGGAAGGCCTGCAAGCCAGCCTGCTGACCTTCGAGCCGCATCCGCGCGAAGTCCTGACCCACGGCCGACTGCCCGTGGCCCGGCTGCTGAACCCGGCGCACAAGCTCGAACTGCTGGAGCAATTGGGTCTGGAGCGCGTGATCCTGCTGCGCTTCACGTCGGAGCTGGCCGGCTGGGACGCCGGGCGCTTTTTGCGCGAAGGCCTGCTGGAGCGGGTGGGCATGCGCGCCTTGGTGGTGGGGCACAACCACGCCTTCGGCCACGACCGGGGCGGCAATCGCCTGACCCTGGGCCTTGCGGCGCGCGAGTTGGGCTTCGGCCTGGAAGTGGTGGAGCCCGTCTTGGTGGACGACGAGCCCGTCAGTTCCACCCGGGTGCGGCGGGCGCTGCTGGAGGGCCAGCCCGAACTGGCCGCGCGCCTGCTGGGGCGCCCCTTCCGGATCTGCGGGCGGGTGGTGGGCGGCGAGGGCCGCGGCCGGTTGCTGGGGATCCCCACGGCCAACCTGGAGCCGGAGGAGGGCATGCTGCAGCCGGCGGAGGGCGTGTACGCGGTGCGCGTGGAGCTGGCGGACGGCCGCGTCCGGGGCGGCATGATGAACTTGGGAGCGCGTCCCACCTTCGACGAGAGCGGGCGGCGGCCCGAAATCCATCTGTTTGACCTGGCGGAAAGCCTCTATGGTCAGGCCCTTAGGGTTGATCTGCTGACCTTTGTTCGCGATACTATGCGGTTCAATTCCGGGGAGCAGCTGGCGACGCAGCTGCAGGAAGACCGCACACGCATTCAGGAATGGCTGGTGGCCCGCGGGCTCGCCGGCTGACCTGGACGACAAGGAGACGATGATGGAAAAGAACCGCGTCAAGGAACTGGCCGCCAAGTTCGGCAAGAACGAGCAGGACACGGGCGCCGCGGGCGTGCAGGTGGCCCTGCTCACCGAGCGGATCAAGGAACTGACCGAGCACGTCAAGGCCCACCCCAAGGATCACCACACCCGTCGCGGTCTGCTGATGCTGGTGGGCAAGCGTCGCCGCCTCCAGCTCTATCTGGAGCGCGTGGACCTGGCCGGCTACCGCAGCCTGATCCAGGAACTCGGACTGCGCCGCTAGTTGGCGCAGGCATTGGAATCGACGAGCGACGGCCGCTCCCCGGAGGGGGCGGCCGTGTTTATGAGGCACGAAAGGTCCGCCTAAGGTGGCGGACCGGAACCGGACGGCCGTGCGTCCAGGATCAGGCACAGCGGAGGGCAGGTCGGTGCGGGCCTTTCCTCCGGTGTGCCTCCTTCCGGATCGCGACCGTTCGAATCGGGGCGACGCCCCGAAACCAAGGAGAGACCCATGATGATCGAACGGTCCCTGGACCTGGATGGACGGACCCTGACGCTGCAAATGGGCAAGGTGGCCCGGCAGGCGCAGGGCTCGGTGTGGATCCGCTGGGAGGACACGGTGGTGCTGGCCGCCACCTGCGCCGAGACCAAGCCGCGCCTGGGGCAGGACTTCTTCCCCCTGCAAGTGGAATACCGCGAGAAGCTCTACGCGGCCGGCCGCTTTCCCGGCGGCTTCTTCAAGCGCGAGGCGCGACCCGCGGAGAGTGAGATCCTCAACGCCCGGATGATCGACCGCCCCCTGCGGCCCCTCTTCGAAGAAGGCTTCTCGAACGAGACGCAGATCATCTGCAACGTGTTCAGCTACGACCGCAGCTGCGACCCGGGCCCCCTGGCCTGCTGCGCCGCCAGCCTGGCGCTCTGCGCCAGCCCCATCCCGTTCAAGCGCCTGGTGGCTTCGGTGATGGTCGGCCGGGTGAACGGCGAGCCGGTGGTGAACCCCAGCCTCGAGCAGATCGAGCTGAGCGATGTGGTGATGGTGGTGGCCGCCACCAAGGAATCCATCACCATGGTGGAAGGCGAGGCCGGCGAGATCAGCGAGCAGGAGATGCTGGACCTGATCCGCTTCGCCCACGAGCGCATCCTGCGGATCATCGCCCTCCAGCAGGAGATGCTGGACGCCCTGGGCACCGTGGAGAAGTGGGCCGTGAGCGTGCCCGCCGTCAACGAGACCCTGAAGGCCGAGCTGGAGGCCACGTCCCTGGCCGAGATGACGCGCCTCTGCGCCATCGCCGACAAGACCGAACGCAACGCGGCCTACGACGCGCTGAAGGCCGCGCTGCTGGCGCCTTTCCAGCAGGCCGCCGAGGGCGGGGGCGAGGCCGAGAAGGCCGCCCTGGCCGAGGCCACGGGCCTGGTGGGCGGCGTGCTGCACGACCAGATGGGCGTGGTGATGCGCCAGGCGATCGTCGAGCAGGGCCGCCGGCTGGACGGCCGCGGCACCACGGAGATCCGCCCGATCACCTGCGAAGTGGACGTGCTGCCCCGCACGCACGGCAGCGCGCTGTTCACCCGCGGCCAGACCCAGTCCTTGGGCGCCATCACCCTGGGCACGGGCCAGGACGCCCAGCGCATGGACGGCATCTGGGGCGAGAAGAGCCGCAATTTCATGCTGCACTACAATTTCCCGCCCTTTAGCGTGGGCGAGGTGCGCCGCATCGGCTCCACGGGCCGGCGCGAGATCGGCCACGGCAACCTGGCCGAGCGCGCCCTGAAGGGCCAGGTGCTGCGGGAGAACTTCCCCTACACCATCCGCATCGTCAGCGAGATCCTGGAATCCAACGGCTCCAGCTCCATGGCCAGCGTCTGCTCCGGCACCATGGCCATGATGGCCGCCGGCGTGCCCATGAAGAAGCCCGTCGCGGGCATCGCCATGGGCCTGGTGCTGGAGAACGGCAAGGTGGCCGTGCTCTCCGACATCCTGGGCGACGAGGACCACCTGGGCGACATGGACTTCAAGGTCTGCGGCACGCGCGACGGCGTGACGGCATTCCAGATGGACATCAAGATCGACGGGCTCTCCTTCGAGATCATGGAGCGCGCGCTGCTGCAGGCCAAGGAAGGCCGCCTGCACATTCTGGGCAAGATGGCCGAGTGCATCGAGACCAGCCGCGAGGAGCTCTCGCCCTTCGCGCCGCGCCTGGAGGCCGTGATGGTGCCGGTGGACAAAATCGGCATGATCATCGGGCCTGGCGGCAAGATGGTCCGCGAGATCCAGGAGTCCACCAAGACCAAGATCGACATCGCCGACGATGGCACGATCACCATCGCCAGCGAGAATGGCGACAACCTGAAGCGGGCCGTGAACTGGATCCGCGACATGGTGGCCGAGGCCGAGGTGGGCAAGGTTTACAACGGCAAGATCGTCTCCATCGTGGAGTTCGGCGCTTTCGTCGAGATCATGCCCGGCAAGGAAGGCCTGCTGCACATCAGCGAGATCGACTGGGCCCGCACGGAGCGCGTCGAGGACGTGCTGAAGGTGGGCGACAAGATCGACGTGCTGCTGCAGAGCGCCGAGAACAACAAGATGAGCCTGTCGCGCCGGGCCCTGCTGCCCAAGCCCGAAGGCTACGTGGAGCGTCCGCGCGCGCCGCGTCCGGAAGGCGACCGGGGCCGGGGCGGCTTCGGCGGTGGCGACCGGGGCGGCCGGGGCGGCGGCGACCGGGGTGGTCGCGGCGGCAGTGGCGGTGGCGGCGGACGGCGCTTCTAGTTCCACTCAATGATGAGACAAGCTGAATGACAAAGAATCAGCCGGTGTATCACGCCGGCTGATTCCGTTATCCGGGGCAGCATGCAACAACACCTGACGCGCAGCGTCCTCTCCAACGAGCTGGTGGTGCTCAGCGAGCTGATGCCCGCCTCGCCGGCCTGCAGCCTGGGGCTCTGGCTGCGCCGCGGCAGCGCGGGCGAGGCCGGCCTGCCCGGCGGCATCACGCACGTGCTGGAACACATGGTCTTCAAGGGCACGCGCCGGCGCAGCGCGCGGGAGATCAGCATGGCCGTGGAGGGCCGCGGCGGCCAGCTCAACGCCTCCACGGGCCGCAGCAACACGTCCTTCTACTGCGGCGCGCTCAACGAGGACTGGGAGCTCTGCCTGGACCTGCTGGCGGACATGCTGCTGGAGTCGGTCTTCGATCCGCGCGAGTTGGAGAAGGAGCAGGGCGTCATCCTGGACGAGATCCGCCAGGTGGAGGAGAGTCCGGACGAGCTGCTCTACGACCTGGCCTTTCGCGACATGTATCCGGACAGCGCCTGGGGCCTGCCCGTGCAGGGCACGGAGGCCGAGGTGCAGTCCGTGGACCGCGCGGCGCTCCAGGCTTTCGCCGACGAGTGCCGGCGGGGCGGCGAACTGGTGCTGGCATTTGCCGGCGACCTGGACCACGACGTGCTCCACACGCGCTGCGAGCGGCTGTTCGGCGGCCTGCCCCCCGGCCGCCTGCTGGTGCCCGAGGCGCCGCTGGTCCCGCCCGGGCAGCGCGAGCACCGCTCGGGCTTCGGGCGCCAGGCCCACGTGCAGCTGGGACGGACGGGCCCGGACGCGGGGCATCCGCACACGCCCGCGCTGAGCCTTTTGACGTTGCTGCTGGGGGACGGGATGAGCAGCCGGCTCTTCCAGCGGATGCGCGAGGAGCTGGGTTTGTGTTACACGGTCTACTCCTGGCAGGAGGGCCTGGGCCGCGGCGCGGCCTTCGGGGCCTACTTCGCCTGCGAAGCCGCCCGGGTGGCCGAGGTGCAGTCCGTCTGCCAGGCGGAGATCGGGCGTCTGCGCGCCGAGGGCGTGGACGCCGCGGAGCTGGAGCACGCCCTGCGCCAGATGCGCGGCGGCTGGCTGATCGCCCAGGAACAGAGCATGAACCGGATGGTGCAGCTGGCCAAGGGCGAGTTGCGGCACGGGCGGCTGGTGCCGCTGGACGAGCGGCTGGCGCGCCTGGAAGCCCAGACCGTGGCCAGCCTGGCGGAGGCCGCCCACGAGTGGCTGGATCCGGAGGCCTTCCAGATCAGCCGCCTGCTGCCTGAAGGCGAGGAGGAGGAGGAATGATCCGCGTCCTGGTGGAATGCCTGCCCCACGCCGAGGGCCTGCCCCTGCCGGCCTACCAGACGGCGGGCAGCGCGGCCCTCGACTTGCACGCAGCGCTGGTGGAGGACCTGCTGCTGCCGCCCGGCGCCACGCGCCTGCTGCCCACGGGCCTCAAGGTGGCCGTGCCCGCGGGTTTCGAGCTGCAGATCCGCCCGCGCTCGGGTCTGGCCCTCAAGCACCGGCTGGCCGTGCTCAACAGCCCGGGCACCATCGACAGCGACTACCGCGGCGAGGTGCAGGTGATCCTGAGCAACTTCGGCGCCGAGCCCTTCACCGTCACGCGCGGGATGCGGATCTGCCAGGCCGTGCTGGCCCGCGTGGAGCGCCTGGAGTGGGAGCCCGTCGAGCGCGTGCCCGACACGGAGCGTGGCGCCGGCGGATTCGGGCACACGGGTGTCTGAGAGATGGTCGATCCACAGATTACACAGATTTCACAGATAAGAATGAAGCCAATTGGCTGGCGTAACCTGGAACGTGATTGCGTAGCAGACTAAGCCGCTTCATTGCATAGATTCGCTTGCCCTTGCTCCCGGGGCGCCTGCGGGTGCCGGAGGATCCGCTAAGAGAGTTTGAGCTCTCTTTCAGTCAAATCACATTGGTGTTCAAACACATTCGCGATTGACTTTCCTTCGTCTTCCTGATTTTCGATCTGTGTAAACGGTGTAATCTGTGGATGAGATTGCCCGGAGGCCCGGTGGAAGCTTGGCGGCCCATTCCCGTCCTGACCTGGCACAAGGTGAGTCCCCGCTGGGAGCCGGGCATCACCGTGGTCTCGCCGGCACGCTTTCGCTTGCAGGTGGAAGCGCTGAAGGATGCGGGCGCCCACAGCGTGAGCCTGGCCGAGTACATCCGGCGGGACGGCCTGCAGGAGCCGGGCGAGGGACTCTGCCTGCTCTGCTTCGACGACGCCTACGAGTGCGTGGCGGACGAGGCCTTTCCCGTGCTGCGGCGGGCCGGCCTTACGGCCGCGCTCTTTCCCGTGCTGGGCTACCTGGGGGAGTGGAACCGCTGGGATCGCGGGCTGCTGGGCCGGCGCTTCCGGCATCTGGACGAAGGCGGGATCCGGCGCCTGCTGGAGGCCGGCTGGTCCGTGGGTTTGCACGGTTACAGCCACCGCGCGCTGACCGGCTGTTCGCTGTCGATCCTCGAGCGCGAACTGGTGGACGCCCGCTCGGAGCTGGAACTGACCTTCGGGCAGACCGTGCACGCCATTGCCTGGCCTTTCGGCCGCTGCGACCGGCGGGCCGTGCGCGTGGCCGAAGCCGCGGGCCTGCGGGCGGGCTTCGGCCAGGCGCCTCCCTTTCCCAACCAGGCCTTCCACCGATTGTGCCGGCCCCGGCTGGCCGTCTACCCGCTGCACGGCGCGGCGCAGCTGCGGGCCATGTGGCAGGGCGCGGGTCCGGACGCCCTGCAGCGGCTGGCGGGCTGGGGCGCGCGGCTCTCCGCGCTGATCGGCGGGCGCCTGCCCTGAACCCGGGCCGCCCGGCTTGATTGAACGGCTCGGCTTGGCTACTTTCATGGCCTGCCACAAGGCACAGGCGCCCAGGAACCTGATGGAGGGACCCATGGAAGCCGAGTCGTCCGGAGGCAAGCTCTATTACAGCATTGGCGAGGTCTGCGAACGGACCGGCTTGGAGGCGCACGTGCTGCGCTTCTGGGAATCGGAGTTCCCCGAGTTGGCGCCCAAGAAAAGCGTCGGCGGCACGCGACGGTATCAGGTCCAGGATCTGGAGCTGATCCGGCGCATCCAGCACCTCGTGCACGAAGAGAAGTACACCCTGGAGGGGGCCCGCCGGCAACTGCGGCAGACCGCCGGGCCGCGGGAACGCCTGCGGACGGAACTCCAGGAAGTGCTTCGGCTGTTGACAAGAACCATCGGGGCGTAGCGCAGTCTGGTAGCGTACTTGACTGGGGGTCAAGGGGTCGCTGGTTCAAATCCAGTCGCCCCGATTGGACGGGAAGGCCGGCGCAAGCCGGCCTTTTTCGTTACGCCGAGTCGCATTGCTACCGAGGCGAAGTCACTTCCCTTCCCTCACGCCCCCGGCCCACGCAAGCGTGGGCATGGGGAAGGCGCCGTGCAGCGGCGGAGGATGGGGGCACGCAGAGATCTTCCCACGCCCCCGGCGCCCTGTTTCGTCATCTCCCGGCGTGGCCGGCAGACCCCGACGAACGCGCTGTCATCCCAGCGGAAGCTGGGATCCTGTGGGCTGGCCCCGGTCGGCACATTCGCAACACGGCAGCCGAGAATGGCCCGGCCAGGCGCCGCCAGGCGATGGCTTAACGGTGTCTGGCACCGTGCCTGACACTGCCTGGGCGATTCGTCCAGTACCCTTTGCATCATCCCCGGCACAGCGCGATTCTTCCGCCGCTTGCCGACCCCCGAAACCATCGAGCATCAAAGGGTTTCTCAATCGGTGTCTGGCACCGTGCCTGACACCGCCTATGTCTGCTGAGCGCTGTCATCCCAGCGGAAGCTGGGATCCTGTGGGCTGTCCCCGGCCGGCACCTTCGCGACATGGCAGTCGCGAACGGCCCGGCCAGGCGCCGCCAGGTGCCTGCGCACCGTGTTCACGTAACACCCGACTTCCTCTGCAATGCGCCGGAGACTCCAGCCCTGCTTCCTCAACACCTTGATCTCCATGAATACCTAGTCTGTGATCATCGGGGCTCCTTGAAAGCCCCAAGAGTCTCAATCCGGTGTGTCAGTTTTCAATCGGCAGGGTGTGTCTAGTGGACCGATTCCCGTGATCCGATAGATGCTGTTTGCGCTGGGACATGAGCCGAAGCGGCTTTTCAAAGGAGCGCAAACCCTTCGGGAAGCGTCCCCGTCGCCCATTGCGGCGTTGCATCCCCTTGCCGTAGCCCCACTACGCCTGCGGGTCTGCGCCTTGCACTGGACGACGCGGACGCTTCATCATCCATCATCTCACGAGAATCGGCCCACTAGTTTGGATCAGCAGCGACACGGCGTTGTCCCCCTGCCGGAAGCTGATCACTCTCCGCACTTCTTCCGACAGGAGGATCAACAATAGAGCATCCGAGGAAAAGGAGAAATCTTTGCCTTCCAAGAGGATCATGAGACGTCTGCGTGTCTGACAGGGAAATGGCATACAACTTGCGCGACGCGGGGCATCAAACGGTCGGTCACTCCTTTTCCGAAAAGAAAAGCCAACCGCACGCGAGCAGGGAAACCTGTTCGTGGTGTTCTGTTGCGACATGGCACGCACGTCGTGGGGGAGTGGCCTTGGATGGATGCTTGTTCATGGATGGCTGTCCGCACGAGATCGAACACTTCCCGACGGAATTCGCACAAGCCCGTTGTATATGGTGATGACCGCGAATTCCCGACAGGATCGTCCTCTTGATAGAAAACATGAACGATACATAACTCAAATCCGAATATTTTCTGTTTATGTCGTGGATTTGCCGTTTTCATTGAAGTCAGCTAGAAAAAAGTTTGTGTCGCGTCAACCCAGGCGCAGCCTGGAGCCGCAATAAAAGAGAAGGAGGACACCTTGAACAAGTTTCGTCAATGGGTACTTTGGCTTGCCGTCCTGCTTGCCGTCGGATCGGCGCAGGCAGCTCATGTGCTGTGTGTGAATGTACACGGCTATTATTACGACGGCGATGGTGCCAACCTCAATGCCACCCTCCTCAATGCCGGAGCCACCACCACCTTCGTCGATCTCGACTGGAACGGTGAAGTGGCCGGCGTCCTTGCTCAGGAGAGCTTCGACCAGATTTGGGTTTTCGACCTCTCGTACTTAGGTGACGACTACCCGCTTGACTGGGCCGCCATCGCCGACTGGTACAACAACCGTCCAGACGCCGAAATCATCTGTGACGGACGCATCATATCGTCCTACTGGTACGGACGCTGGACCGGCGAGGGGCAGAACCTGACCGAGAACTACCTCCACAACTTGGAGATTCGTGGCGGTGGTCTGTTGTTGGGCACGGACCATTACGATTATCATTCGGGCATCAACGCGATCAACGCCCAAATCGGGCTCAACCCCTTCTTCGGGGGTTTCAGCTTGTACTCGATTCCCGTCGACACGAACAATCCGCTGATGAATACACCCAACAACCTGGGCACAACCCTCTTCGACGATTCGACCCCGGGTCAAACACCCTACGGGCTGCAGCCAAGTGGCCAAATCCTCTACACGGTGGCGTGGCACTCCGGCAACCCCGATACACCGGGCATCTCGAGCACCATCGAGGGCGGGATCGGCTTCCACACGGAGATCGTTTCGCCCCTGGATGGCGCGGTCTTCCAGCAAGGCGATCTCCTCACTCTCGAGGCTGCGGTCACCGGCGGCAATGCGCCGTACACCTTTGCCTGGTCCTACGGCAACGGCACGCCTCTGGGAACGGGCCAGACGCTGCAGATCGCAGCCAGTGATCTTCCGACCGGTCTGGTGACGATCACCGTTCTGGCAACGGATGATATGGGTCGCGTTGACAACGACTCCGTGACCATCGAGATTGCCAGCACCGTTGGTGCGGAAGATCGTCCCGGTCGTTTCGCGCTGGAGCCGGCCTACCCGAACCCCTTCAACCCCAGCACCACGCTGGCCTACACCCTGTCCGCCACCGGCCCCGCGACCTTACGCGTCTTCGACCTGGCAGGTCAGGAAGTCGCGCAGCTAGTCAGTGGCCTTCAGGAGGCGGGGCGGCACGAAGTGCGCTTCGATGCGGGCGCGCTGCCCAGCGGTGTGTATCTGGCGCGCTTAGTGAGCGAAGAAGGTGTGGCGACGAGCAAGCTCGTGTTGGTCAAGTAAACGCTCGCCAAGAAGCGTTTTATGCAATCATGCAGCCGGTGTCCTTCGGGGCACCGGCTGCTTGCATGATGGATCACCATGAAGACAGCGCGGAGCCCGGCAGTCCGAGCGAGAAAGTGTAACCCAAACCTTGGCTGTTTGTGTTACCGAAACCTTGGCAGGACCAGCCAATTCCCTTCCCTCACGCCCCCGGCCCACGCAAGCGTGGGCATGGGGAAGGCCCGTCTTCGCAACGCGAAGACGGGATGGGATGGGGGCTTTCCACGAGTTTGAAGGTCAGCAGGGGTGGTATGTGGACAGACGCGGGGTGAGGCGGCTTTACCTGCGATCCTGCCAGAAGCGGGGATGACGCCTGTGATGGGCCAGAGCCAGCGCCACGGCCCGTTCCGCCTCCACGTGGAGGATCAGGCTGTAGGGGAAGCGGGTCAGCACCACTTGGCGGCAGTTGGAGGACAGCGAAGGCCAAGCGTGGGGAAAGGCTTGGAAACGCAGGCAGGCGGCCTGGACTTCCGCCAGCAGCGCGAGGCCCAGACCCGGCTGGATGGCCTCATGGTGGGCGATGGCTTCGTCCAAATCTTCTTCCGCAAGGGGATGGAATTCAAAGGTCACGCCCCGTACTTCCGCTGCATCCGCTCGAAGACCACGCCGGCCGGTAGGGTGTGCACTTCGCCGCGGGCCACCTCCCCCAGACGTCGCTCGGCTTCGGCAGTCCACGCAGCGCGGATGTCACCGGCCAAGGGAAGCTGAAGGCTTTCCAGCAGGCTTTCCACCAGCCCCAGCCGATCCTCTTCGTTGAGTAGCAAGGCTTCCTGCAGTAGGGCGGCGGTGCGGTTCATGGCGCGTTCCTTGGCTTGGTCCGGGTGACGGGCGGAAACTTCGCAGTCCGCTCCGGCAATTCAAGCCCTGCGGACGCCGCGCTTCGCCATTCCAGGGATGGTGTCCAAGGGTGATGACCCTGCGAACCTGGCACGGTGTCTGACACCGCCAATGTCTGCAGAGCACTGTCATCCCAGCGGAAGCTGGGATCATGTGGGCAGTCCCCGGTCGGCACATTCGCAACCTGGCAGCCGAGAACTGGCCCGGCCAGGCGCCGCGAGGCGGCTGGAAAGGGCTGAGCCCAGATCCCGACCCCTCAACCTCATCAGAATCCTCTGTACCCGCCGCCCAGCGAATCCCACCTTGGAGCGCAACCCGTCCGCTCCCCCAAGGAGACCTCTCATGCCACGGCGCCTGGGCCTGCTATTCCTGCTGCTGTTCCCGTTCCCTCTGAGGGCCGCCGTCCTGCACGTGCCGGACAGCTACAGCCAGATCCAGGCCGCGCTGGACGCCACCCAGCCCGGCGATACCGTGCTGGTGGCTCCCGGTCACTACCACGAACGACTGGTGTTTCCCAACCGGGACCTGACCCTGGCCTCCCATATCCTCCTATCTGGTGATACGCTACTCATGGACCAGACCATCTTGGATGGCGACAGTCTGGGTACGACAGTGGCCATCCATCCCACGGACCAGCACCGCTACGTGGTGGATGGGTTCACCATTCGAGGTGGAGTGCCGGGGGATAACCCTGAATATGGCGGTGGTATGTACTCCACCGGTCCAGCCATTCTTGTGGTGCGTCACGTTACCTTTGAAGAGAACACCAATATCTACGGTGGGTCGGGCCTTATG
>JBAYTZ010000019.1 GCA_041675285.1 Candidatus Delongbacteria bacterium | reverse complement strand
TTGTTTTCCACCTTTCTGCTGGCGCCAGAAAGGTGGAGCCAAAGAGGCGCTTTTTCTCACTCGCCAGAGTCAGCCCGCCTCCCGGCGGGCTTCCGCTGGCGGCAGCGGCTCCTTCCTGTCTCCAGGTAGTTGGTTCCGCCTGACGGCGTCACCACCTGGTTCTGGTTCAGGCCTGAAGGCCTTCACCTCACGTGACACAAATCGTCTTTGAGCCTTAGAGCCTTCGTGCTCGACAGATCCTCTGACAAGCCGCACCCAACCCATTTCAAGAGTCATCCAAATGCCGAGCTCTGTGCCTCTGTGCCTCTCTGTTGGATCTACTCTCCGGGAGCCCCGAGCAGGGCGCGCAGGCCGGCCCGGAAGGCGGGCGCGCCGCCGTTGGCCGGATGGCGCACGGCCTGGTGGGCGATGCCCAACTCGTGTAGCACCTGCTCGGCCTTGCGGCCCACGGCGATCACCAATTCGATGGGAAAGAGCCCCAGGAGGCGCGGCAGCACGTGGGCGCAAGCCGCCAGCTCGGCGGGCGTGGGCGTGCGGTTGCTGGCCGGCCGGCCGGCGTGGTGCGGGTGGAGGGGAAAGGCGTTCCAGACGAAGGGCACGGCGGGCAGCTCCTCCACCACGCCCCAGAGAATGGTGCCCGAGGCCTCGCTCTCGCCCTTGGGATGCCCGCTGGTCCAGCCGTATCCCTTGCCCGGTCCGAACAGGCCGTGGCGCGGCAGCCCGCGGGTCAGCATCCGCTCCCCCATGAAGGGCACGCCCGACCAATGGCAGCCGTGGATGCCCGGCGCCTCGCCGATCAGCGCGGCGCGGGGTTGCCGCGCTCGCAGCTCCTCCAGGTAGAGGCGCAGGTTGCGCCGGCGCACGACGTCGCGGGTCGTGTCGCCGCTGGCGTAGGGGTGGTAGCAGTCGGACAGGGGCGGCAGGCTGAACAGCAGTTCCAGCACGCCTTCGAGTGCGGATTCCATCGAGGCTCCTGATTGACCCATCCAAGGTAGCGCTGCGGAACACCCGCCGCCGCCCGCATGTCCACGCGAGCGGACGAATCCCCAGGTTGGTGTCAGGCACGGTGCCAGAGCACTGCAGAATCGTCGTCGTGTCCCGCGTGTGCGCGAGTGGACAAATCCCCAAGTTGGTGTCAGGCACGGTGCCAGAGCATTTCCCAGAAAGGGAGCGGACGTGAAGGACGAGTTGATCGATCAGATGGAGCGCGTGCAGCGCGAGCACTTCTGGTTCCGGGCGCGGGCGGAGATCCTGCTGGCGCTGTTGCAGCCCCTGCTGCGGCCGGGCTTGCGCGTGCTGGACGCGGGCTGCGGCACGGGCCTGCTGCTCTCGCGTCTGACGGGCGGCCTGCGGCTGGCGGGCCTGGACCAAAGCCCACGCGCTCTGGAACACGCCGCCGCCCGCCTGCCCGGCGCCGAGCTGCGTGCCGGCTCGCTGCCCGGCCCGCTGCCCTTCCAGCCCGCCAGCCAGGACCTGATCCTGCTCACCGACGTCCTCGAACACATCGAAGATGATGCCGGCAGCTTGCTCGCGTTGCGGGATCTGCTGGCTCCCGGTGGCCGGCTGCTGCTCACCGTGCCCGCCCTGCCCACGCTTTGGACCCGCCATGACGAGGAACACGGCCACTTCCGCCGCTACACGCGTCCCCAGCTCGCGCTGCGGCTGGCCGCGGCCGGATTCGAACTCGAGAAACTGAGCTATTACAACTGCCTGCTGCTGCCGCTGGTGCTGGCCGTGCGCGAGCTGAAGCGTCTGTTGGGGCGGGACGGCGACGACATGGAGACACCCGCCCGCCCGCTCAACTCCCTGCTCTACCAGGTGTTCGCGCTGGAGCGCCACTGGCTGCCGCGGGCCAACTTCCCGCTGGGCGTCTCGCTTGTGGCCGTGGCCCGACGCCCGTCGAGCGCGCCCGCCGGCGCTTCGGCGGCGCCTCAGGCCCGGAACAGCGCCTTGTAGCTGGAGCGGTGGACCCAGGCCAGGAAAGCCGCGGCCAAGACCACAAACAACGCCACCGGCAGTCCCTCCGGCGCCAGGAAGACGTGCACCAGCAGGATGTTGACGAGGATCGGCGCCAGCAACAGCAGCGCCAGCGGCACGAAGCGCCCCAGTAGCAGGGCCGCGCCGCACGCCAGTTCCAGCGCCTTTACCGTGGGCAATAGATAGACAGAGGCTTCCAGCCCGGCGTTGAACTGCGCCAGCGCGCCCTCCGCGGGCGGCACGGGGATCAGCTTGAACCAGTAGGTGACGGACGCGAACAGGAACAGCAGCCCCAGCAGGCTGCGCACGATGACGACGGCGAACTTCATCCTCCGACCCCTTCCTTCCCGGCGCCCGCGCCGCGCGTGCACCGCGAGTCTGTTGCGAAAGTAGACGACACGGGAATCCTGCCCGCCGGCCCGCCCGCTCTACAGGGTGTTGTGGAAGACCAGCGAGACGCGCCAGCCCGCCACCGGATGGACGCTGTTCAAGTCGCCAAAGGCCTCCACACCCAGCCCCACTTCGGGCAGGACGAACCAGAGGGGCTTGACAAACACCTGCGCGTTGGCCCCCAGACCCACGCCCAGTTGCCGCGAGCGCTCCAGGCTCCAGTTGGCGTTCCTTGTTTCGTGGACGTGCCGGGACAGGGACGGACCCAGCGTGGCCGAGGCCAGCGCCCAGCGCTCGCGCGCGCGGACCCCCCAGCCGAGGCTCAGCCATTGCTGGCTGCGCTCGGCGTGACCAAAGACCTTGAAGCTGGTGTCCAGCCCCAGGCGCCAGACCAGATCGCCGCTCATCCAGCTCTGGCTGACCCCCAACTCGCCGCTCTCCTGCCCAGCCAGCGGACCCAGGCCCAGCGTGAGCCAGTGCGGAGTGTGCCCCACCGGAACCGATTCCCAGGCCGCCGCGCCCGTGCTCGCGCCCGCCAGCAGCAGGCCCACGTTCAGCGTGTGGATCAGCTTGTACATCCTGATTCTCCTGCTGCGCAGCGCATGGGCTGCGGATGACGGGTTTGGCTTGCCAGTGGCCTAGTCGCTGGGCTCGTGCGCTGACAATGCCATGCGTCCGGTGAGCACGAAGGCTCGAAGTCTCGAAGTGGTGTTACACTGCGGACCACCACCAGCGGCAATCTGGTAGCGCACATTCCATTTCCTGCGGGAGCCATCTCAATCCAAAGGGTGGATTGCCGGACCTGCGGGCCCGCACCGACCCGACCCTTCAGCCGTCCAGCAGAGCCCGGATGTATTGTCGCTGGTAATGCAGCTTGACGTTCCAGTTGAGCAGGCTGCCCCCGCCCACGACCAGAAAAATCGCGCCGGCCTTAAGGATCCAGGAATCCAGCTCCCGCCCGTACGCCGCCAGCAAGTAAAAAGACCCACCGAACAGCACGTTCGTGAGCCACACCTGCCAATGCCCAAAGGGCTTCCACATGGTGGCCACCAGCAGCTCGGTGCGTCGCGCCTTGGGCAGCCCAGCAAGTTCGGGAATGGAATGGGTGAACCAGTAGAATTTCATGGGTGGACCACTCTCAACTCAGAGACGCCTCTTATCATTCCTAAAAAAGCGCACAAATGAAGCAATAACCAGTGATATAGTTCTTCCTTATATCCACTACTTGCAACACATACAATCTAAATCAAACTCCTACTTTCTCTATTTCAATTGAAAGTAATAGGTTTGCCATTGAGTGATAAATTCCACCACTTCCTTTAATGACTAATGGAACATAAAGAACATAGACACCTAAAGCATCGAACAACATCGGACCATGGTCGACAATCACTGCTAATGCAATAGAATTGATTGCAATTCTGACGACTAATCTATTCCAACTTGCTGGGCGTTCGCCTTTCGTAAACCTAATCTTGCCGATGTACATTCCGAGAGTTTGACCTTGAAAGATGATAAGTCCTATCAAACCTGACAATAAGAAAAACATAGAATTTACAATCCATAGATCATCCAGATCACACAAGAATTTCCAATCAATATATCTCTTAATTATTGCAAAGTTGTCAAATATAAACAAAATATCAATCAAATCAGCCAATAAAATTCTAAGAGTTTTGTCAGTCACAACAACTCCTGATAGTAAACCTAACATTGGATTCAACTTCATCGCGCTTGGCGCGACGCTTGCCCTTTCCTACCGACTTCTCCTTCTGTCAAGCTCTGCAAGCGCCGTAATAAGCGCAAGATCGGCGGAAAACGCTGCTACTCATCATTGATTGATTGTGAATTGACTAATTCCAATAATCTATTCCATCAACGTGAAATTCAAAAGTTTGATTCCAGTACGTATAATTGTTACATTGATCAACAAATGCCGTGTTATTCCGCCAGTCACTCGATACATTTAGCCAGTCCCGAAATCTGATTCGTCCAAAGAGCAGGTATTTTTGACAGTTGTTTGACAAACGCTGATTATTATAGAAATATACTTCTTCATAGCCATTCCACCGATCACCCAGCCAACGTGTCTGGAATTGCTCGGATACGACAAACATATTCCCCCGTTCTGGGGCTACTGGAAAGCTATCGAAGCTAAACATGAGTCGCAGTTCTGATGCCCACAACGAATCTGGATTCGCAAGAAATGAATGATTGTTCCAGTATATCTGCGATTCAATCACAATTAGAGAGTCAACATAATTTACAATGCCATCTTCTGCGATTTCCTGAAGCGTGACACTAAATGTTTCGATTTGACCAGCGTCCGATTCACATCCAATGAAGCAAATACCTAGTAAAAGCGCGATTCCCAAACATCTATAGCCTCTCATGCCTACTCCCTTGGACGAGATGACGACCAGCTTTACACACACGGAGACCCCGTTGTAGCTTGATGGAGCGTCGACAAAGACTCAAACCCCCTCTCGCGACCAAGTGAACATTTCCGTGTGGGCGCTGCAAGGAGAATCTGGCCACCAAGGGAATCCAGGCAGGAAAAGCTGTCCAACACGTCCCCATCCGGTTTTGTCTGCGAAGCAGCCAAAACCGGCTTCCTTCGCGAGGCGCGGGGGAAGCGCCACCACCATCCACGTAACACGATTGGGCAGCGGCCACCAGGGATGGGATTCCCCGGTCAAGCCGGGGGATGACGGGACTGGCTGGGGATGACGAGCGAAGGTTCAGATTGGGCGACGCGGTGAAGGCCGCAGGGCTAACCGCCCGTGCCTGAACCACAACCGGGGTGAAGCGCGAAGGCTACCTGCCTGGGGCGAACCAACTACACGAAGACAGGAAGGAGGCGCTGCGGCCAGCGGAAGGCCACCGGGAGGTGGCCTGAGTCTGGACGGCCGGTCAGGCCCGTTGAGAAAAAGCGTTCTTTGGCGCCTAACCGGCCGTGCCACCTTTCTGCGCAACAGAAAGGTGGCATCAGGCGCGTCAGCGCCGAAGGGAGAAGCAACCGCAGCAGAAGCAGCGTCAGCGCAAACCAGAGCCAGCGCCAGCAGCAAGAGAGCCGTCAGTGCCAACAGGAGCCAGCGCCTGCAGCAGGAGCACCGTCAGTGCAATACGAGCCTGCGCCAGCATAAGCCCTCAGCCGCGAGGGTGATACGCCCGGTACTGCGTGCGCAGAAACTCGCGATCCACGTGCGTGTAGATCTGCGTGGTGGCGATGTCCGTGTGACCCAGCATCTCCTGCACCGCTCGCAGGCTGGCCCCGCCCTCCAGCAAGTGAGTGGCGAAACTGTGTCGAAGGCTGTGCGGATGGAATTCGCCCGTCAGCCCGGCCTCCGCCAGCCGCTTTTGGAGGATTTTCCAGAAACCCATCCGCGTCAGCGGTCCGCCTAGGTGGTTGAGGAAGAGGCGCCAGGCTGCGCCCCGGCTGCGCTCCGCGCTGCGCGAGCGCGCCACCAGACCGGGACGGGCCAGCTCCTGGTACTCCTTAAGGGCGTCCCAGGCCGGCGAACCCAGAGGTACCACGCGTTCCTTGGCGCCCTTGCCCAGGATGCGCAGCAGGCCCTCCTCGGGCAGCAGATTCTGGAAGCCCAGGCTGCAGAGTTCGCTGACCCGCAACCCCGCGCCGTAGGCCGTCTCCAGCAGGGCCTGGTCACGCAGCCAGAGCCAGCGTTTGAGGTCCGGGCCCGGCGCCGGCACCTCCAGCAGGCGATTCATCTCGTCCGCGCTCAAGGTGCGGGGCAGGGTGCGGATTAGGCGCGGCGTATCCAGCAAGCGGGCCGGATCGCTGCCGCGCAGGTTCTCCGCCGCCAGCCAGGCGTGGAAGCCGCGCAGAACGCTCACTGCCCGGGACTGGCTGCGCACGGAGAGGCCCAGTTCGTTGACCCAGACCAAGTAGCGCTCCAGCCCGCGGATGTCCACCTCCAGCGGCCCCAGGCCCTGCAGCTCCAGCGCCTCGAAATAGCGCAGCAAATCGTGCTCGTAGGCGGAGAGCGTGTTCTCCGCCAGACCGCGCTCGTAGCGACAGTGGTCCAGGTAGCGGCGCAGCAGGCGCGAGGTGTCAGACATGGGGGATTTCCAGACCGGCGGATGGAGCGGACAGCGGCGCGCCCGTCAGCGCCTCGGCGGGCCGCAGGTCCTCCAGCACCAGCTGCAGTTCCGTGCGGCCATTCCAGTGGTTCAGGCCCAGTTCGAAGACCACGTCCACCTGCTGGCCGTAGCGGATCCGCTCCGCTTGGGGGCCGTGCTTCCACCAGACGGCCTCCGCCCGCCGCCCTTCCGCCTGCAGCCAGAGCTTGAGGTGCTTGCCTTGCGACATCTGGAACACCCGCTCCACCTGGGCACCGAACAAGCCCAGCCGGGGCCGCGGATTGCCCGTGCCGCAGGGCTCCAGCACCTCCAGCTCGGCAGGCAGCGAGAGGGTCAGCTCGGACATGGCCACGGCGCTGTCCACGCGCAGCTCGGGCACGGGCAGGTCCGGAGCGCGCTCCTCCAGGTTCTCCCCCAGCCGGGCCATGAACTCGCGCAGGTGTTCCTCGCGCAGGGTCAGGCCCGCCGCCTCCGCGTGGCCGCCGAAGTCCACCAGCAGGTCGCGCTGACGCGCGATGGCTTCGGTGATGTTCAACCCGGGCACGCTGCGCGCCGAGCCCTTCACCAGCCCGTTGCCCAGCACGCGGCTGAGCACCAGCACGGGCCGCTCCCAGCTCTGGCAGAGGCGCCCGGCGATCAGCCCGATCACGCCCAGGTGCCAGTCCGCGCCCACGAAGATCAGGATGGCCGGCAGCTCGCCCGCGTCCCTCAACGCGTGCTCGGCCTGGGCCACGGCCTCGTCCTGCACGCGGCGGCGCTCCTGGTTCAGGGCGTCCAGCTGCGCGGCCAGGGCCTCGGTCTCGCGCCGGTCGCCGCCGTCCAGCAGGCGAAAGGCCAGCTCGGCTCCGGCCAGCCGGCCGGCGCAGTTGATGCGCGGCCCCAGCTGCCAGCCCAAGGTGCGGGCGTCCACGCCGCCCTGGGGCGGACGCACGCCGGGCAGCGCCAGCAGGGCCTCCAGGCCCGGCCGGCCGCCGCCGCGGATCACCTCCAACCCGCGCCGGATCAGCAGCCGGTTCTCGCCGGTCAACTGGGCCATGTCCGCCACGGTGCCCAGGGCCACCAGGTCCAGCCCGCGCTCCAGCTGACGCCAGCCCAGCGCCTCCAGCAGTTTCCAGGCCACGCCCACCGCGGCCAGGGCCTTGAAAGGGTAGCCGCAGCCCGGCTGGTGGGGATTGAGCAGGGCCACGACGGGCGGACGCGGACCGGTCAGGCTGTGGTGGTCCACCACGATCACGTCCAGGCCCTCGCGGGCGGCCAGCTCCAGCGGCTCCAGTGCCGACGTGCCGTTGTCCGCTGTCACGAGCAGGTCCGTCGGGCCGTCGAGGATCTCGCGCATCTGGGAGACCTGCAGGCCGTAGCCCTCCTCCACCCGGTGAGGCAGGCGCACGGCCACCGTGGCGCCCAGATCCGCCAACCCCTGGCGCAGCAGGGCCGCGGAGGTGACGCCGTCGGCGTCGTAATCGCCGAAGACCAGGATGCGCTCGCGCTCGCGGATCGCCCGCTGGATGCGCTCCACGGCTCTGTCCATGTCCAGCATGAGGAAGGGATCGTGCTGGCGCTCCGCCGCTGGGTCCAGCCCGCGCCGGCGCAGGATGCGCGCCGCCACGCCGCCGGGCTCCCAGGGGCCGCTCTGCACCTGCCAGCGCGGCCTCACGCCCGGGCCTCGGCGTCCAGGCGTGCGAACAGCCAATAGAGGCCCACCAGGGTCTTGCTGTCCTGGATCGCGCCCGACTCCAGCAGGTGGCGCACCTCGGCCAGCGGCAGGCGGTGGACGTCCAGGCACTCGCCCTCGTCCAGGCCCGCCCGGCCGGGGCTGAGTTCGTCGCAGTAGAAGATGTGGATCACCTCGTCCGAGTAGCCGATGCAGGGCAAGAGCGGCAGCACGTAGTGCAGGGCGCCCGCCCGCCAGCCCGTCTCCTCCTCCAGCTCGCGCCGACCGCAGGCCTCGGGGTCCTCGCCCGGATCCAGTTTGCCCGCGGGCAACTCCCAGACGGCCTTGCCGACGGGATAGCGGAACTGGCGCTCCAAGATCAATTCATCGCTGGCGCGCAGGTGCGCGATCACCGCCACCGCGCCGGGGTGGCGGATCCACTCGCGCACGGCCTCGCGGCCGTCGGGCAGGCGCACGGTGTCCGAAAAGACCTTGAGCAGCCGGCCGTCCAGCAGCTGCCGGCTCGCCACGCACTCCTCGTGCAGGTTCTCGGGTTGTCTCACGGCCGGCCCTGTTCCAGCAGGCCGCGCTCCCGCAGCCAGACCCGCAGGGCGGCGGCATCCAATGGATAGGCCTTGTGGAAGGCGCCCTGCCATTTCAGGTAGGGAATGCCGCGCTTGCCCGTGGCCGCCACCAGCTCCTCCGCCGCGGCGGGCCGGGCGTCGATGTCGATCTCTTCGTAGTCCACGCCCTCGGCGTCCAGGAAGCGCTTGAGCGCCCGGCAATCCCCGCACCAGGCCGTGCTGTACATTTGCAGACCCGTCATGATTCCTCCCTTGCTGCAGGCAAAGTAAGGAAGCCCCCGGGCTCCCCCTGAGCCGGGGCGAGGCGGGAATGGGCCGGCGAACCGCGGCGTCCAAGGCCCGTGACGAAGCGCCGGCCGCGGGTGGCCGGCGCCGCCGGGCCGCGCGCTGAGGCAGACAGGCAGCCCTTCAAACAGGACGGAACGATGCAGGTCGAATGGGACGCCAGCCGCGAAGAGCAGGAACGGGACTGGGTCCAGGCTGCGCTGGACGGCGACAGCGAGTCCTTTCGACTGCTGGTGGAAGCCTACGAGAGCCGCGTGGCGACCGTGGTGACAGGCATGCTGGGGGAAGGTCCCGACGCCGACGATGTGGGGCAGGAAGTCTTCATCCGCCTGCACCACTCGCTGGCCCAGTTCCGGGGCGAGTCCCGGCTGGGCACCTGGCTGACGCGCATCGCCATCAACCTCTGCCTGGACCGGCTGCGGGCGCGGCAGCGCTGGCACAAGCGCTTCCTGGGTCTGGAAGAAGACGAGCTGCGGCCCCGGGAACCCCGGGTGGACGGCGAGGCCCTGCTGGACGAGCGCGAGCGCGGGCGGATCGTGCGGCGCGCCGTGCGGCGCCTGCGGCCTTCCTGGCGGGCCGTGGTGGTGCTGCGCCACCTGCGCGGCTACAGCACCGAGGAGACCGCCCAGACCCTGGGCATTCCGTTCGGGACCGTGCTGTCCCGCCTGTCCCGCGCCCTCAAGGCCCTGCGGGAGGATCTGGGTCCCCTGCTCGAAGAGGGACCGACAGCGAGCAAGGAGAAGGTCGCATGAAGAACATCCAGGCTCCGGACCGACTGGAGGAGCTGCTGCGCGCCAGCGCCGACGGCACCTTCGCACCGGGCTTCTCCCAGCGCGTGCTGTCCCGGCTGGAACTCCGGCCCGGGCGGCCCGAGGCGGAGCTCGTCGCCCTCTGGACTTGCCGGCTCTTCCCGCGCGTGGCCGTCGCCGCCGGACTGCTGCTGGTGGCCATGGCCGCCTGGAATGTGGGCAGCACGGCCGGCGCAGGTGACTGGGTGGACCGCCTGCTGAGCCTGCCCGCCGCCACCCTGGACAACAGCCTGGCCCTCTCGCAACTGGAGGATTGGTCATGAACCCGCGTGTGCGCAGCTGGGCCGCCCTGGCCGTCACCCTGTTGCTGGGCCTGGGACTGGGCCTGTTGATCGGCAGCCGGCTGGCTGCCCAGCGCTTCTCCCGCCTGAACGCCCTGTCGCACCCGCCCATGCTGGTGGACATGCTGCACGAGACCCTGGATCTGGACGATGCCCAGCGGGCCGTACTCGACAGCCTGCTGGACGCCCAGGCCACCCAGGTGAGCCAGCGCATCCAGACCCATCGCCAGGTGATCCGCGAGCAGATGGACAGCCTGCTGCAGTCGCTGAGGCCCCACCTGCGCGCCGACCAATGGAAGCGCCTGCAGGAGAATCTGGGCCGCCCGCCCCGCCGCGGCTTCGGCCTGCGGCCGGACTTCGGTCCGGGAGGGCCCGGCATGCGCCGGGACGGTCGCGGACCCCACGGCCGCGGCCCGGGTAGACGTCCACGTGGCGGCTCCGACAGCCTGGACGTGCCGCCCCCGCCGCCTCCCGACATCGATTGACCATCGACCGAGCTGGAGATCCCCATGAATCTGCGTGAATCGGGCGCCGCCGGTCGGCGTCTGGCCCTGGCCATGGCCGTCACGGCCCTCGCCCTGTCCACCACGGCCTGCCGTGTCCAGCTGACGGCCGCACGCGCCGCGACGGCCCCCCGGGCGGACGGCGGCTTGGCGGACTGGGACTCCGTCCCGCGGCGACTGGTGGCCGGCGAGCGGCTGGGCCTGGCGGCGGCGTGCGACGAGGAGCGCCTGAGCCTGCTGCTGGAAGGCCGCGATCCGGCGTGGTTCCGGGCCCTGGCACAGGGCCGTGTGGAACTGCGCATCGGTCGCGTGGACGAGCGCGGACGGCGGCGCGTGCTGCGCCTCGCGCGCCCCCTGGCAGCCGGGATGGATGGTCTGGACGGACGGGCAGGCCGACCAAAACCGGGTCCGGGCGAGAGGCCTGGCAGCGGACCGGGACCGAGGCCGGGCACGGGTTCCCAGGCAGATCCGGAGCAGGCTTCGCGCCTGGAGTCCGGCCTGCGGGAAGCCATCTGGCTCTGGGTGCTGGAGGGAGAGGATTACCGCGATGAACGGCGACTGCCGCTTTCCGCACCACCCTCACCGCAGGCGGTCCTGTGCCAGCGGGCCGACGGCTGGTTCCTGGAACTGGAGCTGCCGCTGGAGCGCCTGGCCGCGGTTCAGGCCCAGCCCGGGCAGCTGCGGCTGGAAGTGGCCGCCGTCAAGGAGGCCGCGCAACCCTCGGCCGGGCGTGACACAGACGGCGCGGCGCTGCGCCAACCTTTCGGCGGCCCGCCCGGCGACAGCGCTGGCGGTCATCCGGGCGGCCGGGGCGGTGGTCCGGGTGGCGGCGACGGCGGAGGTTCCGGCAAGGGCATGGGCGGTCCGGGTGCTGGAATGGAGGGCGGTCCGAACGGTGGGATGGGAGGCCGGCCGGGCGGTGGCCCAGGCCAGCGACCGACGGAATCCACCAACAACCGACTCCAGCTGAGCGGACTGCCGGTGAAGCTGACCATTGAGTTGACGCAGTAGGGGAATGGGCCGACGGGTGATTACGTCCGACCGGCATCTGACATCAAGGAGGATCTCATGAACACGACCACTGTCCGCCGACTGGGCCTGGCCCTGCTGCTGGCCGCCCTGGGAGTGGCCGCGGCCCAGGCCGTGACCTCGCCCCGCGACCTGAGCGCCCAGCAGCGCCAGGAGCTGGCCGCCCTGCGCGACAAACTGGAGGCCCAGGGCGCGGACCGCGCGACCTGCCGGCTGGAACACGACAAGTTGCTCCAGTCTTGGGGCCTGGAGCCCATGGCCGGACCGGGCCGGGGCCGGGGACCGAGTGGACCCGGCGCGCTTCACGACCAGCTGACCCAGGCCCAGCGCACGGAGCTGCACGCTCTGATGGAGCGTCTGGACCAGCAGGACGCCGACCCCGAGCTGCGGCGCTCGGAGCACGACAAGCTGCTCCAGTCCTGGGGCCTGGAACCCGGCGCGGGCCGGGGACCCTGCGGACCGGATGGTCCCGGCGGACCCGGGGCCATGCACAACCAGCTGACCAAGGCCCAGCGCGCGGAACTGCGCGCCCTGATGGAGAGCCTGGACCAGCAGGACGCCGACCCCGAGCTGCGACGCACGGAACACGACAAGCTGCTGCAGTCATGGGGCCTGGAACCCGGTGCAGGCCGGGGCTGGGGACCCTGCGGGCCGGAAGGTCCCGGCGGACCGGGTGCGTTCCACGACAAACTGACCAAGGCGCAGCGCAAGGAACTCCGCGCCCTGAGGGAGCGCCTGGACGAGCAGGACGCCGACCCCGAACTGCGGCGCGCGGAACACGACAAGCTGCTCCAGTCCTGGGGCCTGGAACCCGGCGCGGGTCGGGGCCGGGGCCAGGGCTGCGGCCCGCGGGGTCGCAGTCTTCGCGGGCGACGCCCGTGTGAGACAGCGGCCCAGGCTGTGGACCCGACCACCGCCGGCAGCGGAAACGACCGCGCCGTCGCCACGGCAGGTCTCCAGCTGCTGCAGGGCAACCAGCCCAATCCCTTCAATCCGGAGACTTCCATCCGCTTCAGCCTGCCCGCGGCCGGGGACATTCGGCTGGCGGTCTACGATTTGAGCGGTTCCCTGGTGCGGGAACTGCAGAGCGGACGCCTGGAGGCGGGCGTCCACAGCGTCAGCTGGAATGGGGAGTCCGGCGCGGGACGTCCCGCCGCCAGCGGCACCTACCTCTACCGGCTGGAGTGGCAGGGCCACACGGAGACCGGGCGCATGACGCTGCTGCGCTGAACCTTCCTGTCTGCACTCCGCGAGGGACGGCCGGCTCCAGGAGGAGCGGCCGTCCTTCGCTTGTCTGACAGGTCCGCCGGGGCAATGCAATATTGGCGCCCCCAATGCGAGGCCACCATGCTGGATTCACTGATCACCCTGCCGTTGTTCTGGAAGACCGTCGCCGTGTCCGTGGCCACGGGCGGCATCATGGGCCTGGAGCGCCAACTGCGCGGCAAGCCGGCCGGCATCCGCACCAGCGTGCTGATCTGCCTGGGCACGACCATCTTCGTCTTCCTGTCCCACCAACTGGGCGGTCCGGGCACGGATCCCACCCGCGTGCTGGGCCAGGTGGTGACGGGAATCGGCTTCCTGGGAGGCGGCGTGATGCTGATCCGCGAGGGCATCGTCTATGGTGTCACAACGGCGGCGGTGATCTGGATGCTGGCCGCCGTGGGTTCGATGATCGGCTTGGGCTATTTCGGCGCGGCCTTTTCCATGGCCATCGTCCAGGTGGCCGTGCTGGTGGGCGTGGAGATGTTCGAGTCGCACTTCCCCTGGTTCCGGCGCGGCGTGCACTCCGTGTATCACAAGATCACGGTCCAGGAGCACGAGGAGGCGGAGCAGGTGCGTGATCGGTTGCGGGAAGAGGCCCTGAACCGCAACAAGGGGCAGTCGTCAGGCCGTCGCAACTCGGATGTTTGATCAATCCCCCAGCTGATACGAGCAAGGGCGCCTGCGGGCGCCCTTGGCATTTCGACGATGGAGTCGGAACGACGACAGTACGATGGTCAGCCGTCTTACCTGACTTCTTCGAGAAGCCCCGACTCGCGCCGGGGCTTCTCGAATTCGGTCAATCGCAGACTCAGGCCTGGCCGGCCAGGCGCTTGTAGAGTTCCCAGCGCTCGGCCACCTCGCTCTTGCCCTGCTCCAGCAGCGTCTTGGCGCGCGCCGGCTGGGCCTTGGCCAGCATGCGGTAGCGCGTCTCGCTGTAGGTGTACTCCTCCAGCGGAATGCTCGGGTCCTTGCTGTCCAAGAGGAGCGGGTTCTCGCCGGCCTCGGCCCGGCGCGGATCGTAGCGGTAGAGCAGCCAGTGACCGGACTTCACGGCCAGATCCTGCTGTTCCATCCCGCGCTCCATGGCGATGCCGTGGGCGATGCAGTGGCTGTAGGCGATCACCAGCGAGGGGCCGGGATAGGATTCGGCGTCCAACAGGGCCCGCAGGGTGTGCTGGTCCTTGGAGCCCATCGCCACCTGGGCCACGTAGACGTTGCCGTAGCTCATGGCCATCAGGCCCAGATCCTTCTTGCCCGAGGCCTTGCCGCCCGCGGCGAACTTGGCCACCGCGCCCGTGGGCGTGGACTTGCTGCTCTGGCCGCCGGTGTTGGAGTAGACTTCCGTGTCCAGCACCAGCACGTTGACGTTGGCGCCCGAGGCCAGCACGTGGTCCAGGCCGCCGTAGCCGATGTCGTAGGCCCAGCCGTCGCCGCCCATGATCCAGACGCTGCGCTTCACCAAGTTGCCCGCCAGGCTTCCCAGATGCAGGCTCTCCCAATCCATGCGGCCGGCGAGCTTGGCCCGCAGGGCCTCCACGCGACCGCGCTGGGCCGCGATGCCCGCCTCGTCGTCCTGCACGGCCTCCAACAGGGAGGTCACCAATTCGGCGCCCAGCACGTCGCGCAGCCGCACCAGCAGCTCGCGGGCGAACTCGGCCTGCTTGTCCACCGTCAGGCGGAAACCGAACCCGAATTCGGCGTTGTCCTCGAACAGGCTGTTGCTCCAGGCCGGACCGCGCCCGGCGCTGTCGCGGCTCCAGGGCGTGGTGGGCAGGTTGCCGCCGTAGATCGACGAGCAGCCCGTGGCGTTGGCCACCAGCATGCGGTCGCCGAAGAGCTGGCTAACCAGCTTGACGTAGGGCGTCTCGCCGCAGCCCGAGCAGGCGCCGCTGAACTCGAAGAGCGGCTGCAGCAGCTGGCTGCCCTTGATGCTGTCCACCTTGACCTGGCTGCGGTCCACCTCGGGCAGCTGGAAGAAGAACTCCCAGTTGGCCGCCTCCTGCTTGCGCACGGGGGGCTGGGAGATCATGTTCAGGGCCTTGCGGCTGGTGTCGGACTTGTTTTTGGCCGGGCAGTAGACCACGCACAGTTCGCAGCCCGTGCAGTCCTCGGGGGCCACCTGGATGGTGTAGGCCGTGCCCTCGGGCCAGTCCTTGCCCTTGACGGGCGTGTGCTTGTAGGTCGCCGGCGCGCCCTGCAGCAGGGCCGGATCGTAGACCTTGATGCGGATGGCGGCGTGCGGGCAGGCTAGCGCGCACTTGCCGCACTGGATGCAGCAGCTGGGATCCCACTCCGGGATCTCCAGCGCGATGTTGCGCTTTTCGTAGCGGGCGCTGGAGAGCGGCCAGGTGCCGTCCACGGGCATCTCGCTCACCTTGACCTCGTCGCCCATCCCGGCGACGATCTTGGCGATGGTCTCCTGCACGAAGGCCGGGGCGTCCGGCGTCACGGGCGGGCTCATGGTGATCAGGCTGCTGACCTCCGCCGGCACCTTCACCTCGTGGAGGCCGGCCAGCGAGCCGTCGATGGCCTCGTAGTTCTTCTGGACCACGGCGTCGCCCTTGGGGCCGTAGGTCTTCTTCACCGTCTCCTTGATGCGCATGATGGCCTCTTCGCGCGGCAGCACGCCGCTGATGGCGAAGAAACAGGTCTGCATCACGGTGTTGATGCGCTGGCCCATGCCCGTGGCCGCGGCCACCTTGTAGGCGTCGGTGACGAAGAAGCGGATGTTCTTCTCCACCAAGTGGTTCTGGATGTGGCGCGGCAGGTGCTCCCAGACCTCTTCAGGGCTGAAGCTCGTGTTGAGCAGGAAGGTGGAGCCCGGCATCGCCGTCTTCAGCACGTCGTACTTCTCAAGGAAGAAGAACTGGTGGCAGCCGATGAAGTTGGCCCGGTCCACCAGGTAGCTGCCGCGGATGGGCGTCCGCCCGAAGCGCAGGTGGCTGATGGTCATCGAGCCCGACTTCTTGGAGTCGTAGACGAAGTAGCCCTGGGCGAAGTTGTCCGTCTCCTCGCCGATGATCTTGATGGTGTTCTTGTTGGCGCCCACGGTGCCGTCCGCGCCCAGGCCGTAGAACATGGCGCGGAAGACGCCCTCGTCCTCGGCGCTCCAGTCCTTGTCCCATTCCAGGCTGGTGTGACACACGTCGTCGATGATGCCCACGGTGAAGTGGTTCTTGGGCTTGGGCAGGGTCAGGTTGTCGAAGACCGCCTTGACCATGGCCGGCGTGAACTCCTTCGAGGACAGGCCGTAGCGGCCGCTGATCACCCGGGGCAGCCCGCTGAAGGCCGCGTAGCCCTCGGAGATCCCCTCCTGCACGGCGGTCAGCACGTCCTGGTAGAGCGGCTCGCCCGCGCAACCCGGCTCCTTGGTGCGGTCCAGCACGACCAGGCGCTTGACCGAGGCCGGCAGGGCCTTGAGGAACAGCTCGGCGCCGAAGGGCCGGTACATGCGCACGTAGAGCAGGCCGGTCTTGCGGCCCTCGCGGTTGAGCCGGTCCACGGCCTCCTTGACGGCGCCCTGGCCCGAGCCCATGATCACCAGCACGTCTTCGGCCTGGGCGTCGCCGTAGAACTCGTAGGGCAGGTAGCTGCGGCCCGTGAGCCGGGCGAAGCGGGCGAAGATCTCGGCCAGGTGGCCCGGGAACTCGTTGTAGAAGGGGTTGACCGTCTCGCGGCCCTGGAAGTAGACGTCGGGGTTCTGGGCCGTGCCGCGCAGGACGGGGTTGTCCGGGTTCAGGCCGCGGGCACGGTGGGCCAGGATCCACTCGTCGTCCAGCATGGAGCGCATCACCTCGTCGTCGATGAGCTCGATCTTGGCCACCTCGTGGCTGGTGCGGAAGCCGTCGAAGAAGTGCAGCACGGGGATGCGGCTCTTCAGGGTGACGGCCTGGGAGCACAGCGCCATGTCCATCACTTCCTGCACGCTGCCGGCGGCCAGCATGGCCCAACCGGTCTGGCGCACGGCCATCACGTCGCTGTGGTCGCCGAAGATCGAGAGGGCCTGGGCCGCGATGCTGCGCGCGCTGACGTGGAAGACCGTGCTGGTCAGCTCCCCGGCGATCTTGTACATGTTGGGGATCATCAGCAGCAGGCCCTGGGAGGCCGTGAACGTGGTGGTCAGGGCGCCGGTCTGCAGCGCGCCGTGGCAGGCGCCGGAAGCGCCGCCCTCGCTCTGGAGCTCCACCACCCGCGGCACGGTGCCCCAGATGTTCGGTCGCTGCTCGCTGGACCACTGGTCGGCCCACTCGCCCATGTTGGAGGAGGGCGTGATGGGATAGATGGCGCAGATCTCGTTGGTCCGGTGTGCCACGTAGGCGGCGGCTTCGTTGCCGTCGATGGTGACCATGCGCTTGGACATGGCGTCTCCTCGTTTCTTTCCATCTCCCGGCCCGGCAACGGCTTGGCCAGGCTCTTCAGGAGAGGTATCCATAGAAAGTGAACCAATGTAAGAAGTGGGGAAGGAAACGTCAGAGGATTAACAGCCGATTTGGCCGCCTCTGGTGGGATTTTCTTGGAAGCGCTTGTCGGTCATGCGGAATTGGGGCTGAGTAGGATCGGATGTTAGGCGTCGCCAAGCGCTCAGGCCGCCGCCAACCGACGCACCACGAACTCCTTGCGGTGCTGCTCAGCCCGCCACAAGTCATACTGGGCCTGCTGGAGGACCCAGCTCTCCGCCGTGGTATCGAAAGCCAGGGAGAGTCGGACGGCCATTTCGGGACTGATTCCCGCCCGGCCGTTGAGGATGGCGGAAAGGGTCTTGCGGCTGACTCCTAGGGCCGCTGCGGATTCGGTTACACTCAGGCCCAAGGGCTCCAGGCACAGGGCCCACAACACCTCACCCGGATGGGGCGGGCACTGCATGCGGCTCGCACTCAATGGTAATCCTCCAAATCCACGCCGGCAGGTTCGCCGTCCACAAACCGAAAGGTCAAGCGCCAGTTGCCACTGATCCGCACAGCCCAGACATCCGCACGGTTCCCCTTCAAGCGATGAAGGCGCAGGCCGGGCAGGTCCAGGTCCCGGAGCTCTCGCGCCGCCTGCAATCGGGCCAGAACCAAGCGCAGGCGGGGAACCAGCGCCACGGGCACTCCACGAGGAGATCCCGAGGTGAACAGCTGCTCCAGACCTTTGTGACGAAATCGGTGGATCGGCATGAAGAGTGTAACGCTTTGGGTTACAGTCGGCAAGCTCCAACCGACTGCTCCACGGCAATCAGGCTGTCACTCTCCGGCCGTTCAAGCGCTCGGCTCTCACCGCGGTCCGCCAGTTGGGAGCTTGTCTGGGATGGTTGACACACTCCCCACGCTCAGCGCGATCCGCCCGACTCACCTTTCACCTCTCACATCTCAACACAGAGGCACAGAGACACAGAGGCTCGGATTGATTTGAGAATTGGGCGGGGGCGGGAAGCCTGCAGGTTCCGGATCCCGCCCCTCCCTCTTCTGACTCTGTGTCTCTGTGTCCCTGTGGTAGGATTCCTGACGAGGATCAGCCGGCCAGGGAGCCCACCACCGCCTCCACCTCGCGCAGGATGGCACCCTCGGCCACCAGCGCGGCCATGGTGTTGTGGTCCTTGTAGAGCGGGCGGTCGATCTCCAGATGCTCCACCTGGCGGCGGATCACCTCGCGGGCCTTGGCCACGCCGGCCCCGGGCTGGTGCTCGCGGAAGTCCAGTGCCTGGGCCGCGGCCATGAATTCGATCCCGACCACGGCGCGCCCGTTCTCGAGGATCTGCAGGTTCTTCAGCGCCGTGTTCATGCCCATGCTGACGAAGTCCTCCTGGTCCGCCGCGGCGGGGATGGACTGCACGCAGGCCGGCGCGCTGAGGATACGCTGCTCGACGATCAGCATGTCCGCCGTGTACTGGCTCAGCATCATGCCGCTGAACATGCCCGCGCCCTTGGTGAGGAAGGCCGGCAGGCCCACGCTAAGCGCCGGGTTGAGCAGGCGGTTCAGGCGCCGCTCGCTCAGCACGCTGACCATGGTCAGCGCCGCGCCGGCGCTGTCCATGGGCAGGGCCACGGGCGAGCCCTGGAAGTTGGCGCCGGTCAAGGTCAGGTTCTCCTCGGGCAGGAAGATCGGGTTGTCGCCCACGCCGCTGAGCTCGATCTCCACCTGCTGGCGCGCCCAGCGCAGGGCGTCGTGGGCCGCGCCCACCACCTGCGGCGTGGAGCGCATGGAATAGGCGTCCTGGACCTTGGTCTTGACCTTGCCGGTCAGCAGATCGCTGCCCTGCAGGCAGGCGCGGATGGCCCGCGCGCTACGCACGGCGCCGGGGAAGCCGCGCAGCTCGTGCAGGCGCGTGTCGTAGGGTTTCAAGTTGGCCAGCAGGGCCTCCAGGCTCATGGCGGCGGCGATCTCGGCCATGCGCAGCAGGCGGTCGAAGTCCACCAGGGTCAGCGCGCTCATGGCGGTGAGCAGGTTGCTGCCGTTGATGGCCGCCAGACCGTCCCGGGCCTGCAGACCGGGGATGGGAATGCCGGCCTTCTCCAGCGCCTGGGCGCCGGGCATGCGCTGGCCCTGGTAGAAGGCCTCGCCCTCGCCCATCAGCAGCAGCGCGATCTGGCTCATGGGGGCCAGGTCGCCGCAGGCGCCCACGCTGCCCTTGTTGCAGACCACGGGCGTGACGCCGCGGTTGAGCATCTGGAGCAGCGTGTCCGTGATCTCCGGCCGGCAGCCGCTGTTGCCGTGGGCGTGGACGTTGATCCGCGCCAGCATGGCGCCGCGCACCTGCTCGATGGGCACGGGCGTGCCGATGCCCGCGCTGTGGTTGTAGATCAGGTAGCGCTGGAACTGCTGCACCTGCTCGTCCGTCAGCACCACCTCGGAGAATTCGCCGATTCCCGTGTTGACGCCGTACATGATCTCCTTGGCGAGGATCTTCTTCTCCAGCATGGCGCGGCAGGCGCGGATGCGCTCCCAGGCCGCCGGGGCCAGCTCCACTCTCTCGCCCAAGCGGGCCACGCGCTCCACCAGTTCGATGCTCAGCTGGCCGCCGTCGATGATCAGGGACATGGGGAAATCTCCTAGCTGGAATCGGGGCTGTCGAGGCGCGCCGACCAACGCTCGCGCGCGGGGCGCAATCTAGTTGTTGGATGCTTGACAGGAGCTTGGGCGACGGGCGGGGTTGGGACAGCGGAGCATCTCCACCGCAGAGGCACGGAATCCGAATCGGTCTTGACCTGGGGTGGTCCTCGAACTACCCGAGATCTGTTTGAGCACGAAGGCCCGAAGGCTCGAAGTCGATTTGTGTCACGGGCGGTGAAGGTCGCAGTTCAGACATCACCCTGTGGTTCTTCACCACAGAGTCACAGAGGCACAGAGGCACGGAGCTCATTGGATCACGTGAGGTGAAGGCCTTCAGGCCTGAACCAGAAACTGGGTGAAGTCCGAAGGACGAACCAGCTACCTGGCTCGAGGAATGAGGGGCTGCCGCCAGCGGAAGCCCGCCGGGAGGCGGGCTGACTCTGGCGGGTGAGAAAAAGCGCGTCTTTGGCGCCACCTTTCTGCGCGCAAGCAGAAAGGTGGCAATCACCGCCCCCGGCATTCGCCGGGAAAACCGGTGAGGGGCTGGGATCCCCCGGACAAGCCGGGGGATGACGGACACAGCGGCTGCTCAGAGCCCCCGCGCCAGCGTCACTGTGAAGGTGCTTCCCACGCCCGCCGCGCTGGTCACCGTCACGTCGCCGGAGTAGAGCGCGCAGAGGCGCTTGAGGATGGAGAGGCCCAGCCCGCTGCCGCTGATGTGGCGCGTGTGCTCGTTCTTGATCCGCACGAACTCGCCGAACAGGCGTCCCACCTCCGCTTCGCTCATGCCGATGCCCGTGTCCTGGACCTCGATGCGCAGCACGGGGCCCTCTTCGAAGAGTCGCAGCGCCACGCTGCCGCCCTCGCGGTTGTACTTGACCGCGTTGGAGAGCAGGTTGTTGAAGAGGATCTCCAGCTCGCCCGTGTCCGCCGTCAGCGGCAGGCTCTCCGGCCCTTCCAAAGTCAACGTGATTCCGCGCTCGTCGGCCTGGGGCTTGACGGCTTCCAGCGCGCCCCGGGCCAGCACCGCCAGGTCGGTGGGCTGCAGGTCGCGCTGCTTCTGGCCGCTCTCGATCCGGGTCAGGTCCAGCAGATCGAAGATCAGCTTGCGCATGCCGTGGATGCGCTCCAGGCTGCGCCCCAGGAAGGGATCGTAGGTGGCCAGCTCGGGGCCCATGGTGCGGCGCTGGATCAGGTCCAGGTAGCTCTCCAGCACGGCCAGCGGCGCCTTCAGCTCGTGGGCCAGCACGCTGATGAACTGGAAGCGCACCCGGCGCTTCTCCTCGGCCAGCTCGCGCGCGCGGCGCTCCAGCAGGATGCGCTGGGCGGCTTTCTGGGCCACGGCGCGCAGCTCCTCGGGCGTGAAGGGCTTGGCCAGGAAATCCCAGGCCCCGCTCTTGGTGGTGGAGACCGCCATCTCCAGCGAGGCGTAGGCCGTGATCATCACCGTGAGCGGCGGATGGGGCTGGCTCTTCAGCCACTCCAGCACGTCCAGGCCGGTGCCGTCGGGCAGCTTGTAATCCAGCAGCAGAAGGTCCACCCCGCCCTGCTCCAGCCGCGCGCGGGCCTCCCCCACGCTGCCGGCGGTCTCGCAGGCGAAGCCGACCTCGCCGCCGTCCTCGGGCAGCGCGGCACGGGCAAGGCGCAGCGCGCGCTGGGCGCCGCCGCGCATGCCGGGTTCGTCATCGACAATGAGGACGTGAAGCTCGTCAATCATGCGATCTCCTGCCGGGGGCCTTGATTGCCACCTTTCTGCTTGCGCGCAGAAAGGTGGCGCCAAAGACGCGCTTTTTCAGCGGCCGTAACTAGGCGGCCTCACGGCCGCCGTCGGACAGACGGCCGATCCGTGTGATTCCTGGTGCCGTGTAGGTGGTTCGCCTGACGGCTTCACCCGTTTTCTAGTTCAGCGCTGCGCGCTTCACCTCACGTGCTCCACGGTACGTCGCGCTGGGGCCCGTGGTTCGGTGGCTAGCCCTTGTGACACATCAATCGTGTCTCTGTGTCTCTGTGTCTCCGTGGTGAGAATCCACCACCCATCATGAGGGCAGAGGCAGCAGGCGCTCCACCTCGCGGCGCAGTTGCTCGTAGCGGATGCCCTTGTCCAGCACCACGTCGGCCTTGATCCAGGCCCGTTCCTCGGGGCTGGTGTCCGCGAAGCGGAAGCCCGTCTCGGCGGAGACGCCGGTGACCAGGATCACCGGGGTTGTGGGATGCGCCTGCTTGAGCCGGTGGGCCAGCACGAAGCCCGAGTCGTGGTGCTCGAGCATCAGGTCGAACACGGCCAGGTCGGGTCGGGAGCGGGCGATCAGCCCCTCGCCCTCCGCCTGGGACGCGCCCTCGATCACGCTGAAACCCATCTTCTCCAGGTAGATCCGGACCTGCAGCAGGCAGTCCGGATCATCGTCCACGATCAGGGCCGTCCGGCCCTGGTACGGTGCGGGTTGTTCCATCACTCCTCCTTGCTCTCAGGCCGCAGGCCCTCCAGGGAGCCCGCGCCGTCCTCGCCGCGCCGGCAGGGCAGGATCACCCGGAACTCCGTTCCGACGGGCCCCTTGGTCGCGTCCGTGTTGGTGTCCACCTCGATCCGGCCGCGGTGCATCTTGACGATGCCGTAGGTGACGGCCAGGCCCAGGCCTGTGCCCTTGCCGATCTGCTTGGTCGTGAACAGGGGCTCGAAGATCCGCTCCAGCAGGGCCTCGGGAATCCCCGTGCCCGAATCCCGCACCCAGAGCACGGCCTCGTCGCCCTTGGCCCGGACGCCCACCTGCAGGCGGCCGCCGGCGGGCATGGCCTCTACGGCGTTGTTCACCAGGTTGGTGATCACCTGCACCAGCTGGTCCGGATCCACCTCGGCCTGCGGGGCGGAATCCGTGTCGATCTGCAGGCTGATCAGCTCCGGCACGCGCAGGGCCTTGAAGGCGTGGCGCAGCAACTGGCCCAGATCCGTGGCCTGCAGGACCACGCGGCTGCGGCGGGCGAAGTTGAGCAGGCCGGCCACGATCTTGCGGCAGCGCTCGGCCTGTTCCACGATCATCTCCAGATCCTCGCGCCGGCTGGCCCGCTCGCTCGCGTCGCCGCCCGCGGGTGCGCCCGGGGAATCCGCGTGCCCGGAGGCGATCTCCAGTTCGTCCAGCATGCTCCGGCCGTAGAGCAGGATCACGCCCAGCGGGTTGTTGATCTCGTGGGCGATGCCGGCGGAGAGCTGGCCCATGCTGGCCAGCTTTTCGGCGTTCACCAGCGCCTGGCGGGTCACGGCCAGCCGCTCGCCCGTCTCCCCCAGCTCGTTCAGCGAGTGGCGCAGCCGCTCGATCACCCAGGGCAGGCACATCTCGCTCTCGGCCAGCCCGCGGTGGATGGCCACGGCGTGCTCCTGGCAGCTCTCGTAGCCGCAGGCGCCGCAGTCCAGCTCGTCCTGGGGCAGGCGCTTGCCCAGCCGGGCCAGGATGGTCTTCAGCTCGTCGGGCGAGGGCGGCGGCAGGCGCTGGTCGTCGCGCCGGTAGCCGCGCTCCAGCGAGATCTCGGCGCTGGCCACCAGGGCGACGCGGTGCGTCTCGGGGTCGAAGGCCGCCATGCGCTCCCGGGCGTGCCGGCCCACCGCCGCGCGGCGCCGGAAGAGCGGGGCCTCCGCGCTGATGCCCGCACCCATGATGCAGCCGTTGCAGGACAAGCACTCCAGCAGGCGCGTGTCCAGGGCGTGGCTCTCGAACTCTTGCAGGGCCTCCACGGCGTGCCGGCGGCCGTCCACGGCCACCACCGTGCCGTCCAGCAGGTCCTCGTGCAGGCCGGCGGTCTGCAGCATGCCCCGGCTGACGGGAAAGAGCCGTCCCAGCCCGCTCAGCGGCGGGTCGAACTCGCCGTTCTCGCTCACGCCCGAGGTCCCGTCCTCCAAGCCGCGGGACATCTCCGCCAGCCCCTCCTGCTCCTCCAGCAGCTCGCGCAGCTCGCGGAAGGTCAGCACCTCCTCCACCTCGCCCTCCCGGGCGGCCTCGGCCTTCTTGGCCACGCAGGGCCCGGCGAAGACCAGGTGCAGGCGGGGATCGGGGTTCAGGCGCCGCACCACGCGGGCCATGGCGGTCATGGGCGAGACGATGGGCGCCAGCGCGGGCACCAGGTCCGGGTGGTACTTCTCCACGAAGAAGACGATGGCCGGGCAGGTGGTGGCGATCCAGCGCTCCGCGGGCCGGTCCTCCAGCAGTTCGCGATAGGCCCGGGCCACCAGGTCGGCGCCGAAGGCCACTTCCCAGATGCCCGCGAAGCCCAGCCGGCGCAGGCGGGCCAGCAGGCGGCCGCTGTGCTCGCTGCCGAACTCCGCCGGGAAGCTGGGCGCCATCAGCAGGCCGACGGGCTCGCCCGAGGCCAGCAGGTCGCGCACGGCCCCCAGACTGCCGGCGATCTGCTTGGCCTGCTGGCGGCAGACCAGCACGCAGTTGCCGCAGCCCACACAGCGCTCGGGCAGCACCTCGGCCTGGCCGCGCATGATGCGGATGGCCTTGGCCGGGCACTCGCGCACGCACGTGTAGCACGTGCGGCAGCGCTCGGGGATGGTGCGGATGAGGGCCCGCGTGGTGGGGCTCACGACTCCTCCGGGGTTGACGGCGTGCTCACGCCAGGGCGTCCTCTTCGTCCAGGAGGGGCGCACGGTGCACGTGCAGCAGCTCGTGGCTCTTCTCCGAGAGCGGCTCGCCCAGGAACTCGCGGTACAGCTCGTTCACGGCCCAGTTGCGGTGGCTGCGGCGCAGCATGCCTTCGTCGTCGATGCGGTGCAGGGCCTTGAGCCGCTCCTGCCGGCGCTCCAGCGCGTGCTCGCCGTCCTTGTGGATGGGCTGCCCGCCGCCGCCCACGCAGCCGCCCGGGCAGGTCATCACCTCCACGAACTGCAGCTCGGGGTGCTTGCCGGCGGCGATCTCGCCCAAGAGGGCCTGGGCGTGCCGCAGTCCGTTGGCCACGGCCACCTGGAGCTTGACGCCCCCCGCCTCGATGGAGGCGAACTTCACGCCTTCCAGGCCGTGCAGGGCCGCCACGCGCAGGGGCGGCGGATCCTCGCCCGTGAGCAGGAACCAGGCCGTGCGCAGGGCCGCCTCCATCACGCCGCCCGTGCCGCCGAAGAGCTTGCCCGCCGTGGAGCGCATGCCCAGGGGCAGGTCGGCGTGCTCGGGTTTCAGCTCCTGGATGCGGATGCCGCGCTGCTGGATCAGCCGCGCCAGCTCGCGCACGGTGAGCACGGCGTCCACGTCCGCCCGGCCCTCCCGGGCGTGTTCCGGACGGCCGGCCTCGGCCTTCTTGGCCGTGCAGGGCATCACGCTGACGCTGAAGATCTTCGCCGGGTCCAGTTTTTTGGTCTGGGCGAACCAGGATTTGATCACTGCGCCCATCATCTGCTGGGGGCTCTTGCAGGTGGAGAGGTTGGGCAGCAGCTCGGGACGTGCCTGCTCCACCCAGCGCACCCAGCCCGGCGAGCAGCTGGTGAACATGGGCAGCGGCCCGCCCTGCCGGAGGCGGCGCACCAGCTCGGCGGCCTCCTCCATGATGGTCAGATCGGCGGAGAAGCCCGTGTCGAAGACGTACTCGAAGCCCAGCAGGCGCAGGGCGGCCACCAGCTGCGGATTGAAATCCTGGCCGCCGGGCAGGTCCAGCTCCTCGGCGATGGAGACCGAGACCGCCGGGGCGTGCTGGATCACCACGGTGAGCTCCGGATCCGCCAGCGCCGCGCTGACCCGGTCCAGCTGGCTGCGCTCGCGCAGGGCGCCCGTGGGGCAGACCACGATGCACTGGCCGCAGCCGATGCACGTGGAACGGTTCAGATCGCCGCCGTAGGCCGGGGCGATCACGGTCCGGCTGCCGCGGTGGGTGAAGTCGATGGCCGAGACGCCCATCACTTCCTCGCAGGCCCGCACGCACTTGCCGCACAGGATGCACTTGTCGGGGTCCCGCACCAGGGCCGGACTGGAGACGTCCAGGCTGTGGTGGCGCAGGCCGGCGGGCCAGCGACGGCGCCGCACGCCGTAGGACTGGGCCAGGTCCTGCAGCTCGCACTTGCTGCTGCGCACGCAGTACAGGCAGTCGTCCGGGTGGTTGGCCAGCAGCAGTTCCACCAGGGTCTTGCGCGTCTCCACGGCTCGGGTGGAGTGGGTCTGGATCACCATCCCGTCCTGCACCGGGTGCGAGCAGGCGGGCAGCAGGCCCTTCTGGCCCTCCACCTCCACCACGCAGACCCGGCAGGCGCCGGAGGGCAGCAAGCCCTTCATGTGGCAGAGGGTGGGAATGGCGTGGCCCTCGCGGCGCGCCAGCTCGAGGATGGTTTCGCCCTCGCGGGCCTCCGCCGGCCGGTTGTTGATGGTCACTTGCATGGCAACCTCACGAGACCTTGATGGCGCCGGACGGGCAGGCGGTCAGGCAGGACCCGCAGCCCGTGCACTTCTCGGCGATGATGTGGTGGGGCGACTTGCGGCTGCCCACGATGGCCTCCGCCGGGCACTTGCGCGCACAGACCGTGCAGCCGTTGCAGAGGTCCTCCTCGATCTCGTAGAGCAGGAGGTCCGGGCAGACCTTGGCCGGACAGCGGCGGTCGTAGACGTGGGCCTCGTACTCCGCGCGGAACCAGTGCAGGGTGCTGAGCACGGGGTTGGGCGCGGACTGGCCCAGCCCGCAGAGGCTGGAGTCCTGGATCACGCGGGCCAGCCGCTCGAGGCTGATCAGGCCCTGGAAGCGCTCCAGCGCCCCGGCGGGCTCTTCCCGGCGCCGGCCGCGGCCCAGGCTGTCCAGGATGGCCAGCATCTGGCGCGTGCCTTCCCGGCAGGGGATGCACTTGCCGCAGCTCTCGCGCTGGATGAAGTCCATGAAGTAGCGCGCCACGTCCACCATGCAGGCGCGCTCGTCCATCACCACCAGGCCGCCGGAGCCCACCATGGCGCCCACGGTCTTGAGGGACTCGTAGTCCACGGGGATGTCCAGCTGCGGGCCGGGCAGGCAGCCGCCGGAGGGGCCGCCGATCTGCACGGCCTTGAATGTGTGGCCCTCCGGCACGCCGCCGCCGATCTCCTCGACGATGCGGCGCAGGGGTTCGCCCATGGCCACTTCCACCAGGCCCGTGCGGTTGATCTGCCCGGAGAGGGCGAAAACCTTGGTGCCCTTGCTGCCCGCCGTGCCCAGCGCGGCGAAGGCCTCGGGGCCCATCCGGAACAGGCCGGGCAGGTTGGCCATGGTCTCCACGTTGTTGATCACCGTGGGCCGGCCGAACAGGCCGCGGGTGACCGGGTAGGGCGGACGCGGGCGCGGCATGCCGCGCTTGCCCTCGATGGAGTGGATCAGCGCGGTCTCCTCGCCGCAGACGAAGGCGCCGGCGCCCTTCTTGATCTTCACCTCGAGCCGGCGGCCGCTGCCCAGGATGTCCGCCCCCAGCAGGCCGCAGTCCCGGGCCTGGGTGATGGCGCGCTCCAGCCGGCGGATGGCCAGCGGATACTCGGCACGGATGTAGATCCAGGCCTCTTCCGCCTCGATGGCGAAGGCCGAGATGGCGATGCCCTCCAGCACGCGGTGCGGGTCGCCCTCGATCACGGCCCGGTCCATGAAGGCCCCGGGATCGCCCTCGTCGGCGTTGCAGATCACCGTGCGCGGACCCTCGTTCTGGCGCGCGAAGCGCCACTTGCGGCCGGTGGGGAAGCCGCCCCCGCCCCGGCCGCGCAGCCCGGCGCGCTCCACGTCCTCCACCACGCGCTCGGGAGTGCCTTCGCGGAGCAGGCGGGCGTAGGCCGTCCAGGCGCCGCGCGCCACGGCCTCCTCCAGGCTGTCGGGATTCACCAGACCGCAGTCCGTCAGGACCCAGCGGGTCTGCGGGGCGAAGAAAGGATGTTGATCGATGAAGGGCACGCCGTCCCAGGCCGTCTGGCCCTCACCGCGGAACTGGAAGACCGGGCTGGGATTCTCCCGCGGCAGAGCGCCCCCGGCGGCGAAGGCCAGCAGGGCGTCCAGGTCGGCGGCGCGCACCTTGCGGAAGGCCACGCGCGTGCGGCCGGGCAGCTGCACGTCCACCAGGGGCTCGTCGGAGCACAGGCCGATGCAGCCCACCTCCACCAGTTCGATCCCGGCGGGGGGACAGGCCGCGCGCAGGCGGGCCAGCAGTTTGTCCGCCCCGGCGGAGAGACCGCAGGTGCCCGCGCCGATGATTAATGTGGGCCGGCCCACGTCCTCGCGCCGATGGCGGCGGCCCCACTCCTTGAGTTCGATGCCGCCGCGCTGGCCGTGCAGCGCTTCCTGCACCAGCAGAAGACCCACGCGCTCGTTCATGCCACCGCCTCCTCGACCACTGCCTCCGCCGGGGCGTCCTCCGCGGCGCGGCGCCGGCAGTCCGCCAGGATCCGCCCCACCTGCTGGGGCGTCACGCCGGCGTGGTAGTCGTCGCCCACGGCGATGACCGGCGCCAGCCCGCAAGCCCCGATGCAGGCCACCACCTCCAGGCTGAACAGGCCGTCCCGGGTGGTGGCGCCGGGTTCGATTTTCAGTTCGCGCTGCAGGGCGGCCAGCACGGCGGCCGAGCCCTTCACGTGGCAGGCCGTGCCGCGGCAGACCGCGATGGGAAAGCGCCCGCGCGGCTGGAAGCGGAACTGGTTGTAGAAGGTGGCCACGCCCCAGACCTTGCTGGCGGGCAGCCCCAGATGCTCCGCCACCTGGCGGATGGCCGGGCGGGAGAGGAATCCCAGTTCCTCCTGCAATTCCTGCAGCAGGGGGATCAGGTGATCACGGCTCGGGCCGGGATGGCGGGCCAGGACCTGTTCGATGGACATGTGCGCCTCCTTCACTGACGCTGGATATGTTACTTCTTTAACGATTCGATGTCAAGTCTCTCTCCGACTCTTCCCGCTGGCCGAGGCTCCTTGAGTGCGATCACCTTGATTCAAACGAACTTCTTTCTCCTGACCCATGGTTCATCTGTTTAATTTTTGACGTGTTGAGTTCACGTCTACTACATTATCGACCACAGCGACACCGAACTTCACGCCCGGGAAGCTCTGGCCGACGGCGCGACCCGGGGCGTGGGCTTTCCTACATTCTGGGCGTCCGTGCCGGACCACAATTCGGGAGGATCCATGGAAGCGCCGCGTCGCCTCACCCTGGCACTCTGTGTCGCCTGCGGACTGGGCCTGGCCCTGACCTCCGCCCGGGCCGCCGAGGACCTGACCCCCGTGCTCAGCCTGACCCCCGGCCAGGTGCTGCGCCTCGCGGGCCCCCAGCTGGGTCTCAGCACCCAGTATCCCTGGCTGGTGCGCACGCCGCCTCCCGGCCTGCTGGTCTCCGCCCCCCCCGGCCACCTGGAATTGACCGCCCGGGAGGCCCTGCCCTGGCGCGTGGTGGAGACCAACCACGGCGCGTTGCTGGTGCGGACCCGGGACGGCGTGCCCGTCAAGCTGGCCTGGCAGGGCGAGCCGGGCCAGGCCGTGAGCGCGGCGGGCAATTTCAACGACTGGAACGGCGCCAGCCACCCCCTGACCGAAGTCGCCCCGGGCCGCTACCAGCTGGATTTGCTGGCCGCCCCCGGCGAATTGATCTATCTGCTGAAGGTGGGCGAGCGCTACCTGCGCGACCCGGCCAACCCGGACAGCATCCCCAACGGCTTCGGCAGCTGGAACTCGCGCCGGGTGCTGCAGGACGAGGGCGGCGCGCCGCCGCGCCTGCGCCGGCTGGGCTGGACGCGCCAGGGCGAGGGGCGCGTGGTCTCCTTCCTGGCCGAGGGCCTGGGCGCCGACTGGAGCTGGGCCGGCCTGCACGGCAACCAGGCCCTGGCGGAAACGGCGGTCAGCCGCGCCGGGGACACCCTGCGCGTGCGCCTGGGGGCGGGTCCGACCCTGGGTCCCGACCGCCTGCGCTTCGCCGTGAGCCGCGGCACGCGCCGTTCCACCCTGCAGACGGTCTTCCTGGATTCGGCCTTCGTCTGGCAGGACGCCGTGGTCTACGCCCTGATGCCCGACCGCTTCCGCAACGGCGATCCGGCCAACGACGCGCCCGTCCGCCATCCCGACCTGCTGGGACCGGCCAACTGGCAGGGCGGCGACCTGGCGGGCATCCTGGCCTGCCTGGACGAGGGCTACTTCCGCCGGCTGGGCGTCAACGCGCTCTGGATCTACCCTTTGAACGAGAGCACGGACCAGGCCTGGCAGGAATACCCGGAGCCCCACCGCTGGTACACGGGCTACCATGGCTACTGGCCTGTCCATCCCACCCGCATCGAGCCGCGCTTCGGAGACAGCCTGCTCTTCCGCCAGGTGGTGGACCGCGCGCACGCCCAGGACATGCGCGTGCTGCTGGATCTGGTGGCCAACCACGTGCATCAGGAGCATCCCTGGGTCACGGAGCATCCGGACTGGTTCGGCTCGCTGCTGCTGCCCGACGGGCGGCGCAACCTGCGCATCTGGGACGAGCAGCGGCTCACCACCTGGTTCGAGCCCTACATGCCCGACATCGACTATGGCGCCCACCCCGAGGCCGTGGACGCCATGTGCGAGGTGGCCCTCAAGTGGGTGGACGGCTACGGCCTGGACGGCTTCCGCCACGACGCCGTCAAGCACGTGCCGCGGGAACTCTGGGAGGGCTTGACGCGCTGGATGAAGGCCGGCGTGCCCGACAAGCCCTTCTACCAGATCGGCGAGACCTTCGGCTCCGACGAGTTGATCCAGTCCTACGTGGGCCCGGACGCCCTGGACGCCCAGTTCAACTTCAACCTCTTCCATCCGGCGCGCGAGGTCTTCCTGGACTCCACCCGCTCCTTCGAGGAATTGGCGCGGATCCTCGAGCTGAACCTGGCCAACTACGGGGCCAACAGTTTGATGGGCAATCTGATGGACAGCCACGACAAGGCACGCTGGCCCAGCCTGGCGGAGGGCGACCTGCCCCTCTCCGGCGCCAACGGCCAGGAGATCGGCTGGACGAAGCCGCCCGAGAATGACGATCCGCGCACCTACGACAAGACTCGCCTCTTCCTCACCTGGCTGCTGGGGCTGCCCGGCGTGCCCTTCCTCTACTACGGCGACGAGATCGCCCTGGCCGGGGCGGAGGATCCGGACAACCGGCGGATGATGCGCTTCGGCGCGCAGCTGAGCGAGCTCGAGCGCCGCCAGCTGGAGCTCACGGCCGAGCTGGTGCGCGTGCGCCGGACGCGGCCCGAGCTGCGGCGCGGCGATCTGGAGATCGTCCACGCCGGGCACGACGTGCTGGTCTTCCTGCGCAGCGCGGAGGACGAGCAGGGCCGGCCCAGCCGCAGCCTGGTGGCCCTGAACAAGAGCGGCCGGCCGCAGCGGGCGGAGCTCCGGCTGCCCCTGGGATTGGGCTCGCGCACGCTGGAACTGAAGCCCTGGGAGGGCCGGATCCTGCCGCTGTAGCCGCGCGGCCCGACCCGCGACCGCGACCCGCAGGCCCGGCCCCGGCTGTTCAAGCCGCCGCCAGAACTGTTCAAATCCCAGCAGTCCGTCCACCCGGTGGATTGACGGACAAGGGTTTGCCGAACTGGCACCCCCTTTGCGCCTCAGGCGGACGGCAACATCAAACTCAATCACCATCACTCTTGAGGTCACCATGAAGCTTGGCATCCTCTTGCCTGCGGCCCTGCTGGGCGCCGTCCTGACGGCCGCCCCGGCCCGCGCGGCCTACGATTTCCCCGGCGCCGTCCGGCCCGCCCACCTGCCGGTGGGGCACTACTACGGCTGGCTCAGCGACGCGCCCGACGTGCTGATCAGCGGCGCGGGCGACAACTGCGTGGTCTGGAAGGATCTGGACTTCAGCCTGGCCCAGTTGCAGGCCGCCGGCTCGGCCCTGCTCTCGCTGGGCTTCGACGACGGCGCCCAGGTCTGGATCAACGGCCAGAACCTCATGGACCTGTGGTGGGATGCCCACGGCGTGGGCTACTGGAACGCCCAGCTGGATCTGCGCCCCTACCTGAGCGTGGGCCGCAACCGGCTGGTGGTGCGCGTCTTCAACGCCTGCTACGCCGGTTCCGGCGAAGGCGGGCTGGACATGGAGCTGATGCTGGGCGGCGACGTGGTCTTCCCCAACGGCAGCACCTTCCCGCAAGACCCGCGCACGGCACTCTGGTATGACGGCGGCGACTGCGGCTGGGGCCCGCCCGCGGACGCCCGCGGCCTGGACTTCACCCAGCGCGACTACGGCTGGGTGGACGAGACGGTGGGCGCCGTGGACACGCCCCGCGCCTTCAGCCTGGCGCCGGCCTTCCCCAACCCCTTCAACCCGGCCACCACGCTGAGCTACACGCTGGCCGCGACGGGCGCCGCGCGCCTGGCGGTCTACGACCTGGCCGGCCGGCAGGTGGCCGTGCTGGCCGACGGCCTGCAGGCGGCAGGGACGCACCAGCTGAACTTCGACGCCGCGGGCCTGCCCGCCGGCCTCTACCTGGCGCGGCTGGAGGCCGACGGCCACAGCCAGACGCAGAAACTGCTGCTGGTGAAGTAAAACCCCCGCACATGCGAAATCAAACGAGGCGGGCCCGCGGGTCCGCCTCGTTCATGACCAGCCCGGCCTGAACCTCAGTGTCTCTGTGTCTCCGTGTCACCGTGGTGAGATCCCCCAGCAACCGCCACCCCGAGCCCGCCCCGGAAATCCAGGAAGCGCGCCCGGGGATCCCGGGCCAGCTCCTCCAGCAAGTGGAAGCCGCTGCCCACCTGCTCCGGGCGGTGGGCGTCGGACGCGCTGCTGAGCGGGATGCCGCGGGCCAGCACCTCTTCCAATAACCAGGGCGCAGGATAGAGGGTCCGGCCGCCCTTGCGCACCAGGCTGGTGTTGCACTCCACGGCCACGCCCGCCCGCGCCGCGCGGTCCAGGGCCCGGCAGGCCAGTGCGCGCTCGCCGGGCAGGGGCTCGCGCTCCACGCTGCGGTAGACGTCCGGGTGGCTCAACACCTGGAAGAAGCCGGACTCCGCCGCGTCGCCCCAGGCCTGCCAGTAGGCCGCCAGGATCGCCTGCTCGGCGCCCGCCGGCCGGCGGATGATGAACTCCCAGCCCGCCGGGGCCGGGACGAAGTGCACGCTGCCCAGGCAGAGGTCCCAGGGCGCGGCGTCGACCGCGGCGCGGATCCAGTCCTCGTAGCCGGCCAGCCAGTCCAGCTCCAGGCCCACGCCGATCTCCAGCCGGCCGCGCCAGGCCTCCGCCAGGGCGCGGATCTGGGCGTGATAGGGCAGCAGCTCGGCGCGGGTCATCCGGTGCACCAGGTCCATCTCGTCGTCCAGGGGTGCATGGTCGGTGAACACGATGCGCGTCAGACCGGCCGCCCGGGCGGCCTCGGCGTAGGCCTCGGGCTCGCCCTGGGCGTGCTTGCAGCGCGGCGTGTGCATGTGCAGGTCGGGAAGCATGCGGGTCAGGGCCTCTTGGGTGGGGGAGCCGGCGCCCGGCGTCCCGGCCGCGGTGGTTCCAGCTCCGCGCGCACCTCCGCGCGATCGGCGCCACTCAGGCGCGCCAGATCCAGCCGGGTGCGGGCGGCCTGGATGCCCAGATCCAACCGGCGGAGCCGGGCCTGGGAGAGCGCGCGCTCGGCGTCGATGAGTTGCTGGCTGGTGATCTGGCCGGCCTGGAAGCGCTCCTGGCTGATGCGCGCGTCCTGGCTCGCCAGCTCCAGCTGGCGCTCGAGCAGCGGGGCCTGCAGGCGCTGCTCCTCCAGTTCCAGCCCGAGGCGGTCCAGCGCCGATAGCAGACTCTCGCGCAGTTCGGCCAGCGACAGCTCGCCGCGCCGCAGGGCCAGCTCGGCCCGGCGCACGGCGCGCGTGCGCTCGCCGCCCGTGAACAGCGGCCAGTCCAGCACCAGGCTCAGGGAGCGGTCCAGGCCGGGCTCGTCCCCGCGCCAGCTCCACTCCGGCTGCTCCTCGTTCCAGCTCCAGTCCAGGTTCAGGTTGAGTTCGGGCAGCCGCTCCAGCCGCTTGCCGCGCAGCTCGCGCCGCAACTTGAGCTGCTCCAGCCGGCGGCGGGCCAGACCGGCGTTGCCCTCCTCCAGGACGCGCTCCAACTCCTCCCGGGCGGGCGGGGGCGGCCCGGCGGGCAAGGTCTCGTCCAGTTGGGGCAGCGGCGCGCTGCGCCCCAGCAGCCGGGCCAGGTCGCGCTCCTGCAGCGCGAGGGCCAGCGAGTCGGACTGGAAGGCCGCCTGATGCTGCAGGTCCTCCAGCTCCACCTTCAGGTAATCGCTCTCGGCGATCAAGCCGGCGGCGAAGCGGGCCTGGGCCCGCTCGCGGTTGGCGCGCGAGACCCGGCCGTCCTGGCGCGCCAGCTCCAGCCCCTGCTGGGCGCGCAGCACGTCCAGGAACTGTCCTGCGGCCCGGTGGCGGAAATCGGCCAGGGACTCCAGCGCCTCCAGCTCGGCCTGATCGGCCTCGCGCTCGCTCTCGCGCAGGTCGCCCCAGAGCGTGCGGCGCGGCAGCAGGTCCTGGCGCAGGCCGAAGCGGTAGGTGCGGCCGTATTCCTCGTCGAAACTGCCCGTTTCCGACGTGCGGTGCCAGGCGTCCGCGCCAGCCTCCAGGGTCGTGCCCAGCGGGGACTCGCCGCTCAGCAGCAGGGCTCCGCTGTCCCGGCGCTGCTGCCAGTCCACGCGCACCAGCCGCGCGCTGTCCCCCTGGCCGCTCCAGATCTCGTTGCGCGTGTCCAGGATGCTCGGGGCCACCAGCTGCAGACTCAGGCGCGGGGCCAGCCGCAGGCGGGTCTCCAGCCGGTCCAGCCGCGCCTCCTGCAGGGCCAGGCGGGCACGCTCCGCGTCCCGGTGGCTGGCCAGCGCCTCGGCCAGCGCCTGTTCCAGACCCAGGCGGGGGGTGGATTCAGCCTCCCCGGCGGCCCGGCCGGTCAGGCCGGCCAGCAGCAGGAGCAGGCCCAGCAGCAGGTGGATGGCGAGGGGTCTATTCATGGCGCAGGGCCTCGATGGGATTGAGCCGGGCCGCGCGGGCGGCGGGCATCAGGCCGAAGACCAGCCCGGTCACGGCGGAGACGCCGAAGGAGAGCAGCACGCTCCAGACCTGGACCACCGTGGCCCAGCCCGCCAGGCGCCCGATGCCCCAGGAGAGGGCCAGACCCAGCACCACGCCGGCCAGGCCGCCGCCCAGCGAGATCAGCACGGCCTCCACCAGGAACTGCAGCTTGACCTCCGAGGCCAGCGCGCCCAGGGCGCGTCTCACGCCGATCTCGCGCGTGCGCTCGAGCACGCTGGAGAGCAGGATGTTCATGATGCCGATGCCGCCCACCAGGAGCGATATGGAGGCGATGGCGCCCATCACCAGGTTGAACATGCGCTGGGTGGCCTGCTGCTGGCGGATCAGCTCCAGCGGCACCACCAGCCGCGTGTCCCGGGCGCCCAGGTGACGCCGGGTCAGCACGGCGCGCACGCGCTCCACGGCAGGCAGCACGGCGGCCGTGGAGGCCACGCGCACCACCAGCTCGTCCACGCCGCCCTCGCGGGCCTCCGGCGCGTGGCGGGCGACCAGCGTGGCAAAGGGCACCCAGGCCACCACGGCGTCCTCGCCCGCGTCCGCCGCCGCCGCGCCCGCCCCTGCCCCCGATGCGGCCCCGCCGGCCAGGCTGTCTTCCTCGGCGCTTTCCACCACGCCCACCACGCGGTACCACTGACCGCCCAGTTTCACCAATCGGCCCAGCGGGTCGTCCGAGGGCGAAAGCCGGCGCGCCGCCGCCGCGGCCAGCAGGCAGACCCGGCTGGCCAGCCGCTCGTCCACGGGAGTGAAGGAGCGGCCGCGCACGCGCAGCCCGGGAAAGAGTCCCAGGTAGTCGGCGGGCACGCCCCGGACCTTGCCGCGCAGGCGGCGCCGATCCAGCTGCAGGTTGAGTTCACGGGAGAGGGACGCGCTCAGGCGGGCCTCCGGCACCAGGGCCGCGATGGCCGCCGCGTCGCGCCGGTGCAGGCCGGGGGAGTTCAATTCGCGGTCCTCCTCGGGGACCTGCTTCTCCTCCAGGGCCTGCACGAGGATGTTCTCCGCGCCCAGCCGGCGCAGGCGCTCCAGGGCCTGGCGCCGGGCGCCTTCGCCGATGGCCAGCATGGAAATCACCGCCGCCACGCCGAAGACCATCCCCAGCATGGAGAGGGCCGTGCGCAGCTTGTGCGAGGCCAGCGAGCGCCGGCCCTCGCGCCAGGCCTCCAGCAGCACACGCAGTTCCGGCGTGCGCCGGGGCCGCTCCGTCGCCGCAGGGCTCACGGCCGGCCCTGTGGCGCCGCAGGCTTCTTGCCGCCCTTGGCTCGCGCGGCCTCGCGCACGGCCTCGGCGCCGGCGGGCTGCCCAAGCAGCACCTTCTGGCCCTCCGTCACACCACTGCGGATCAGCACGCGGTCGCCGTCGCCGGGACCGGGCTCCACGGCCTGGCGGCGCACGGCCTGGCCGTCGGGGACCAGCACGTGCCAGCCCTGGTCGTCCTGGTGCAGGGCCTCCACGGGCAGGTAGAGCGCGTCGTCCTCGTGGAAGCCGAACAGCGTCACCCGGGCGTTCATCCCGGGCTTGAGGATCGGATCGGTCTTGTCCAGCCGCACGCGCACGTCGAAGGCCTTGATCCCGCTCTCGTCGTCGCGTTCCCGGGCCAGCACGCCCATGTCCAGCACGCGGCCGCTGAAGCGCCGGTCCGGCCAGGCGTCCAGCACCACCTCGCAGGAGTCCTGGACGTGCAGGAGCCCCAGGTCCACCTCGTTGACGGACAGGTCCACCAGCATGGTGTCAAAGTCGGGCAGCTCCAGGATGGACGAGCCGCGCCAGGGGCTGTCGCCCACCTTGACCTTGCCCATCCGGTCGCCCTTCCAGATGGGCAGGTAGACCACCATGCCCCGCCGGGGCGCCTGGATCACCATCTGTGCCAGGGCCTCGCGCGCGCTGGCCAGTTCGGCCCGGGCCTGGTTCACCTTGAGCTCGAGGCTGCCCAGGCTCTCCTTGCCGATGGCCTCCTGGGCCCGGCTCTGGGCCACGGACTTCTCCAGCGAAAGGGTGGACTGGTGGAACTGCAGCTCGGCCTCCTGGCGGGCCACCTCGCTCTCCCAGCGCGTGCGGTCCGCCTGCAGGCGCGAGAGGCGCCAGGAAATGCTGTCGTAGGTCAGCGTGCTCTTCAGGCCGGCCATCTGCGCGGCGTGCTCGGCCTGGCCCTTGCGCAGCGCGGCCAGGGCAATGTCCAGCTCGGCCTCCTTGTCCTCCACCTGCTTGCGGGCCTCGGTGGGGTCGAAGCGCACCAGCGTGTCGCCGGGGGCCACGGACAGTCCCTCGTCCGCCAGCCAGAGGATCTGCAGGTTCATGCGCAGCGCGGGCACGTCCACGGTGGTGGAGTGCAGGGCCGAGATGCTGCCCGCCTCCACCAGCCGCACGTCGAAGGGACCGCGCTGCACGGCCACGGTGGATGGGCCGCCCTGCTCGCAGGCCAGGGCCAGCAGCAGGCCGGACAGCAGCAGGCTGAAGCCCGCCAGGCGCGCGCCGCCGGATGACCAGGCAGCTCTCACGCGCCGGCCATGGCGTCGGGAAGCAGGTGATAGAACCAGGCCGCGGCGCGCATGCCGCCGAAGATGTTCTCCAGGCTCAGGTTCTCGTTGGGGCTGTGGCAGCGGCTGTCCGGCAGGCCGAAACCCATCAGCACGGTCTTGACCCCCAGCACCTCGTCGAAGGCGGCCACGATGGGAATGGAGCCGCCCTCGCGCTGGTAGACCGGCGGCACGCCGAAGCCCTGCTCCAGCGCCGCCATGCCCGTCTTCACCACCGGATGGTCGATGGGCGTCAGGGCCGGCTTGCCCGAGTGGTGACGGGTCACGGTCAGCGTCACACCGGCGGGCAGCAGGCGCCGCCAGTGGGCCTCCACCAGATCCGCGATCTCCCCCGGCGTCTGGTCGGGCACCAGGCGGAAGCTCACCTTGGCTCCGGCCCGGGCGGGCAGCACGGTCTTGGCGCCCGTGCCCGTGAAGCCGCCGCTGAAGCCGTTGACGTCGCAGGTGGGCCGCGCCCAGAGGTGCTCGAGCACGGTGTAGCCGGCCTCGGGGCTGAGGGCGTCCACGCTCAGCGAGGCCATCAGGCCGGGCACGTCGAAGTTCAGCGCGGCGAAGGCCTGGCGCTCCACGTCCGTCAGGGGCAGCACCTGGTCGTAGAAGCCGGCCACCGCCACCCGGCCCTGCCCGTCCTTGAGCGAGGCCAGCAGCATGGCCAGCGTGTTCAGCGGATTGACCACCGGGCCGCCGAAACTGCCGCTGTGCAGGTCGTGGCTGGGGCCCGTGACCTCCAGCTCCAGGTAGCAGAGTCCCTTCAATCCATAGGTGATGCTGGGCCGTCCCGCGGCAAACATGGCCGTGTCGCTGACCACGGCGCAGTCGCAGGCCAGCAGTTCCTTGTGGCTGCGCAGGAAGGCGTCCAGGTTGGGGCTGCCGATCTCCTCCTCGCCCTCGAAGAGCAGGACCACGTTGACCGGCAGGCGGCCGTGCTCGGCCAGCAGGGCCTCCAGGGCCTTCATGTGGCAGAAGATCTGGCCCTTGTCGTCGGCCACGCCCCGGGCGTAGAGCCGGCCGTCGCGCAGGGCGGGTTCGAAGGGCGGCGTGGTCCAGAGGTCCAGCGGATCCACGGGCTGCACGTCGTAGTGCCCGTAGAGCAGGACCGTGGGCGCCCCCGGGGTCCCGCGCCACTCGGCCGTGACGATGGGATGGCCCGCGGTCTCGTGCAGCGTGGTGTGCGCGAAGCCCTGCGCCTGCAGCCGCCCCAGCAGGTATTCGGCGCAGGCCCGCACCTGGGTCGCGCACTCTGGATCCGTTGAAATGGAGGGATAGCGCAGGAAGGTCTCCAGTTCCCGCATCTGCTTGTCCTGCTCCGCCGCCAGCCGCTTGATCACCGCTTCCATGCCGCTCCCCCGTTGTCCTATTTTGCTCCGGACTGCAGTCCCGTGACCGCGGGCCAAGGTATCACAATCGAGGAAGGCCCCAGATGAAGCAGTGGAACGGACTGGCCACCCCCGCCGGCACCCGGCGCTGGTGCGGCACACGCCTGCCGGCGCAGGCCTGGAGCACCCAGGCGGGCTTGAGCGTCGCGGGCCTCGGCTGGGGCACGCTGCCCGGCGAACTGAAGAACATCGTGGACTCCAAGATCGAGCGCGCCCTGGTCCAGGTGCTGGCGGGCGGGCTCAACGTGCTGGACACCAGCCCGGCCTACCGCCACCGGCGCAGCCAGGCGGCCGTGGGACAGGCCCTGGGCCGGGAGCTGGCGCGGGGCGCCCTGGCCCGCGAAGAGCTGGTGGTCTCCACCCACGCGGGCTGGCTGTCCTTCAACCGCCAAGAGGAGGATCCGGCCACGGTGCTGGCCCGGGACGTGACGGCCGCCACGGGGCTCGGCGCGGCGGACTTCGTGGGCGGGGTCTGGAGCCTGCGGCCCGCCTGGTTGCGCCACCAGCTGGAGTTGTCCACGCGGCTGTGCGGGCTGGAGTCCTTCGACCTGCTCTTCCTGGACGCGCCGGAGACCGGGCTCAAGGTCTGGCCGCGCGAGCGCTGGCGCACGGAGCTGCGCGAGGCCTTCGTGGCCTGCGAGGAGTTGGTGGCCGAAGGCCGCTTGGGCGGCTACGGCGTGGCCAGCCTGGAGGGCTTCCGCTGCGACGCCCAGGGTCGGGCGCGCCTGGAAGCGGACGAACTGCTGCAGCTGGCCCGCGAGGCCGCCGGCGGCGAACCGGCCCTGCGCGCCCTGCAGCTGCCCTACAGCCTGGCCGCCTTGGACGTGCTCAACCTGACGGTGGCCGGACAGCCCTGGCTGGAGTACGCGGCGGCCCAGGGGCTGTGGGTGCAGACTGTGCTGGGGCTGGGCCAGGGCCAGCTGGCCCAGGGCCTGCCCGGCTACCTGCGCGAGCTGATGCCCGGCCTGAGCAGCGCGCAGGCGGCGCTGCAGGTGGTCCGCTCCACGCCGGGCGTGGGCACCGTCTTGGTGGGCATGAAGACCCGCGAGCACGTCGCGGAGAACCTGGCCCTGCTGGGCGATCCTCCTCTCTCTCAAGCAGATTGGCAACGCCTGTTCCAGGCGGGCGAGTAGGCGCGAGCCCGCTGGCGCAGCGGCTCTCCAGCCATTCCCCCCTGTTGACAGGCTCTCAGTCTTAACCTATTTTTAACCCAAGTCCGGCTGTGACACAGCCAGACCCGACTCGAAACGACACCGAGGTCAAGTCCCAGGACGACATGGAATCTGCCCCGCACGCCGGGCTGACCCACTTGTTCACCAGACCCAGTCGGCCGGAAGACTCTCTTCCGCGGGCCGGCGGGGTCTTTCTGCTCTCAGACGACTCGCACACAACTTCCCAAACCACTTGGAGGCTCTCATGAAGAAGGCACTGCTCTTCTCCGTCATGGCACTGGCTCTCACGGCCCAGGCAGCGGACGTGAAGTTCGACGGCCAGGTCCGCTACCGGATGGACAACACCAACGGCACCTTCAACAGCGACGTGGACAGCTACAACGTCAGCAAGCTGCGCACGCGGCTGGCGGCCAGCGTGTCACCCCAGGACGGCTTGAACATCTACATCCAGGCCCAGGACAGCCGCACCATCGGCGACCCGGCCACGGGCGTCAGCGCCAGCACGGCGGACGACGAGGGTCTGGGCGTGCACCAGGCCTACTTCACCTGGAACTGCCAGGCTCTGAGCGGGCTGACCATCCTGGCCGGCCGCTTCGAGTATTCCAAGGCCGATGAGCGCTTCTTCGGCAAGAGCGACTGGAACAACGTGGGTTTGGCGCATGAAGGCTGGGCCCTGTTCTATCAGACCCCCATCGGCGTGGTGGACGTGTTCGGCGTGAAGGCGGCGGAGAACATGGCGTCCAAGCAGGACGTCACCAACTTCGGCATCTACTTCAACAACATCCTCGACAAGCGCATCGACCTGATCTTCAACAACCTGAACTTCGGCGAGGTGGACACGGACGCCGATGGCGAGCTGGACGCCAAGAACAGCTTCAACACCATCGCCCTGCACTACGACAACGTCTACATGGACAAGCTCGGCGTGAACTTCAATTTCGCCACCCAGATGGGCGCGGACGAAGTGGCCGACGTGGACTACACGGGCATGATGTACGGCCTGGACGTGAACTACGACCTGGGTCTGGGCTTCCTCAACAAGGTGGGCTTCGGCTACGAGTCCACCAGCGCCGACGACCCCGACACGGGTGACTACGGCTGGCAGGAGCTGTTCGCCACCGGGCACAAGTTCTGGGGCCTCCAGGACCTCGTGACGCCGGGCGCCGCGGGTCTCAACGACATCCAGCTGAACTTCGCCGGCGACCTGCCCCTGGGTATCGGCTACAAGCTGGACTACCACATGTTCAGCTACATCGAGGACACGGGCTTCGAGGGCAACACGGACCTGGGCAGCGAACTGGACCTGAGCCTGATGAAGAAGATGGACAACTTCGGCGTCAACCTGGGCTACAGCATGTTCACGCCCACGGACAACATTGCCCCGGCTGGCGATCCCCAGAGCGCGATGTACCTGCAGTTCACCGCGGGCTTCTAGTCCTTCGGACATCCGCAGCACACGACGGGCCCCGCGCGGGGCCCGTTTTCCGTTCCGGCCGGCCACGTGTGACACGGACCGGCAAGCGGAAGGGGTCCGCGGGGACCCCTTCCTGTGAGACAAGCTTGCAGAGGGAGCGGGGCCTAGAGACCCATTCCCAGCACCAGGCTGAAGGTGAACCCGCCAACGGCCACGTCCGTGCCGCTGAAGTCCGCCGTGGCGCTCGAATAGCGCAGGTCCAGCCCGACGTTGAACTTCTCGTTGATCGGATACTGGGCGCCGCCGTTGGCGAAGAAGCCCAGGGCACCGGCGTTGTCGTCGAAGGAGTTGATCTCAACCTTGCCGCTGATGAAGGCGAGGCCGGCCCCGACGTAGGGCTTGATCTTCTCCATCTCGAAGAACTTGCGCACGCCCACGCCGATCTCCATGGTGCTGCCCTTGAGATCGCCATCGGAGCCGCTGGACATCAGCAGATCGGCGGCCAGGTTCACGGGCCAGCCCATGTCCTTGTCGAAATGCAGGCCGTAGAGCAGCTGGGAGGAGATGTCCAGCGAACCCATTTCCCAATCGTCCGTGCTCAGCCCCTTCTGGCCAAGCTGGAACCCCAGATTCATGCCTTCCGCGTGGGCCATGCCGGCCATCAGGCACAACACGCTCAAACCGATGATGCTACGCTTCATGGTGCCTCCTTGTGAGCGATGGACGCCGATTGTCAGCGTCTCAACAACCTCAAGGTAGACAAGCCCGGCTCTCGCGTCAATGGGTGCCTCCGGATGAATGAACCATCAGCCGAACCCCCGCGCCCCGCGCCGCCGCCGCCCGTCCACCCAAGCAAAAGGGCCCGGCGGGCCCTTTTGAAGAGGAGTTGGCGCGGAGGCTACCAGGCGAATCCCAGCACCACGTTGAACGAGGTCCCGCCGCAGGCCACCTTGTAGTCATCGAAGTTATCGTCGTCGGGCTTCATGGTGGGCTTGGCCGAGCTGTTGCGCAGGTCAAGGCCCAGCACCACGGGTCCCAGCGGCACCAGCACGCCGGCGTCGAAGGCGAAGCCGATGGTGCTGCCCGTCCAGCTATACTTGTCGGAGCCGTCGTCCAGCTCTTGGCTGGCGCCCATCAGCCCCAGCCCGGCGCCCACGTAGGGCAGCAGCTTGCCGCCGGCCACGGGGATGGTGTAGCGCAGCCCGGCGGTGAGTTCATAGGTGACGGCGGTGACGTCGAATTCGTAATCGAACCAGCCGTCCGAGACCACGATGGTGCCGCTCTTGGCGCTGGCCAGGAAATCCAGCGCCAGACTGACAGGCAGCCCGCCCAGGGGCGTGTCGAAGTGCACGCCGAACTGACCCTGTTTCTCCACGGGCTCCCAGTCACTCTTCTTGAGGGACTTGCTGCCGAACTGGACGGCCAGGGTGCGCTTCGGCTCGCCGGGCGCGGCGGTCGGCTGGGCCTTGAGCTTGGCCGGGGCCGGTTCCGGCTTCTTCTCGGCCGGCACGACCGGGCTGGCCTTGACCGGCTCAGCGGGCGCGGCGGGCTGGGTCTGAGCCGGCTGGGCCTGAACCGGCTGGGCCTGAGCCGCCGCCGCGGGCGGGACGGCGGGCTGCGCGGCCTGCAGGCGCTTCTGCTCAGCCTCGATGGCCTTCATCATCTGGGTGTCGTCCAGCTTGATTGAGACCTTGTAGTAGATGGTGCGGCCATCGACACGCTGCTCCAGGACCTTCTTCTGCTTGACCAGCGCCGCGGCCAGCGTGCTCACCAGATCGTCCTTGAGCTGGTAGTTCTCGATGTTGGTCGTGCTGGAGACGAAGACCGCGCACTGCTCGATGGCCGCCCGGATGGCCAGGTTCTCGCAGCGCTGCTTGGCGCTCATGATGCTCTCGGCGTCGCCGTAGGTGTATTCGTACTCGCCCGTGCTCTCGCACATCTCCGCCAGCGCGGGGCGCGCCGCGGCCGCCGTCAACAAGGCGAGGACCAACCAGGCCGTGGGTTTCATGCGTACTCCAGTCAGTTGCTCGGTTCAGGTCAATCTTCCGTGTGTGACAAGCCGGCCGGAGCGCCCCCCAGTGGAATCACGCCCCGGGCCGGAAACAAGTTCACGAATTCCGGCTGTTCGCGCACCCCGCCCGGTGCAGGATCCGCAGCGGCCGGCGGCGGGAAATCAGGGTGCCCGCTCTCAGAGCGCCCGCTCCAGATAGACCACCCCCGGCAGGGGATTGGCGTAGTAGGCCGGCACCGGCCGGAAGCCCAGTTGCTGGTAGAGGGTCAGCGCCGCGGCCAGCCGATCCAGCGTGTCCAGCCGCATGCGCGCGTAGCCCTGGCCGCGCGCCCGCTCCAGCAGGTCGTCGCAGAGCCGCCGGCCCAGCCCCAGGCCGCGCGCGGAGGGCCGGACATAGAGGCGCTTCATCTCGCAGATCCCCGCTCCCAGGTCCTTGAAGGCCCCGCAGCCCACGGGGTCGCCGTCCACCCGGGCCAGCAGGACCAGGCCGGCGGGCCGGGCGTAGACGCCGGGCAGGGCGGCCAGCTCGGCCTCGAAACCCTGGAAGCAGAGGTCTGCCTCCAGCCCGCGCTCGTACTCGCGGAACAGGCCGCGCACCGTCTCCAACTCGGCCGGGAACTCGGCGGGTGCGATGGTGATCATGGTCGTCTCCAACTGCGCTGTGGGATCCCCCGGTCAAGCCGGGGGATGACGGTCCTGGTCATTCCTCGAGCTTGCGATAGAGGCTGGAAAGGCTGATCTCCAGCCGCTGGGCGGCCAGGTTCTTGTCGCCGCCGGCCAGTTCCACCTGGCGCTGGATGTGCCGGCGCTCGAAGACGTGGACGGCCTCCTTCAAGGCCTCGGGCAGGCCCTCCTCCTCGCTGCGCGCCACCAGCTGGCTGCTCAGGTGCTCGGGCAGGAGGATCTCGCCGTCGCAGAAGATCATCGCGCGCTCCACGGCGTTCTCCAGCTCGCGCACGTTGCCGCGCCAGCGGTGCCGGCGGAAGAGCCGCAGCACTTCGGGGCTGGCCGCGCGCACGGGCTTTTTCATCTCGCGCGCGTGCTTCTGGATGAAGTGCTCCACCAGGGGTGGGATGTCCTCCTCGCGCTCGGCCAGCGCCGGCAGGCGGATCTCCACCACGTTGAGCCGGTAGTAGAGGTCCTGGCGGAACAGCCCGGCCTCCACCATCTCCTCCAGGTTGCGGTTGGTGGCGGCGATCAGGCGCAGGTCCACGGGCTGGGGGTCCACCGAGCCCACGGGCTGGACTTCGCGCTCCTCGATGGCGCGCAGCAGTTTGGCCTGCAGGTGCAGGGGCACTTCGCTGATCTCGTCCAGGAAGAGCGTGCCGCCCCCGGCGGCGGTCATCAGCCCCTCCTTGTTGCGGATGGCCCCGGTGAACGAGCCTTTGCGGTGCCCGAAGAGCTCGGACTCCAGCAGGGTCTCGGGCACGGCCGCCAGGTTGATGGCCACGAAGCGCCCCTCGCAGCGCGGGCTGCGGCTGTGGATGGCCCGGGCCACCAGCTCCTTGCCCGTCCCGCTGGGTCCCAGCACCAGCACGGTGCCGTCGGAGGCGGCCACCGTGTCGATGGTGCGCAGCACCTCCTGCATCTGCGGGCTGCGGGCCACGATGTCGCGCGAGGGCTCGCGCAGGTGGAGCTGGCGCTTGAGAAGCTGGTTCTCGCGCTGCATGTCGCGCAGTTCGGCCAGCCGCAGGACGCGCAGGGCCAGCTCCTCGTATTCGACGGGCTTGAGCAGGTAGTCCACGGCGCCGCGGCGCAGGGCCTCCACGGCGTTCTCCACGCTGGCGTAGGCCGTCAGCATGATCACCAAGGTGCCCGGGTGGTCGGACTGCACGCGGTCCAGCAGCTCCAGGCCGTCCATGCCCGCCATGCGCAGGTCGGTGAGCACCAGATCGGCCTCCTCCTCATCCAGCTGGGCCAGCGCCCGGCGGCCGTCCTCCGCCGCCCGCACCCGGTGCCCGCGCTCGCGCAGGAAGGCCCGCAGGTCCTCGCGCAGGATCGGCTCGTCCTCAACGACCAGGATGTTCAGCTTCATTGGGAATCCTTATGCGCACCGTGACCCGGGTGCCCTGACCCGGTCGGCTCTCCAGTTGCAGGTCGCCGGCCAGGGATTCGAGGATGCCCTGGCAGATCCAGAGCCCCAGTCCCGTGCCCCGGCCGGGCTCCTTGGTGGTGAAGAAGGGATCGAGGACGCGCGCCAGGTCGGCGGCCGGGATGCCGCAGCCGTTGTCCTCCACCGTGAACACGGCGAAGTCGCCGGCCCGGCCGCTGTGCACGCGCACGGAGCGCCAGCTACCGCCCTCCGTGGCGTCGATGGCGTTGTGGAACAGGTTGAGGAAGACCTGCTGCACCTGGTGGGCCGTCACGGGCACGGCGGGCAGCCGGTCGTCCAGCTCCAGGGTCAGGTCCACGCCCCGGGCCCGGGGCTCGAAGCGCATCAGGCGGGCCGTGCCGCGCACCAGTTCGTTCAGGTCCGTGGGGCGCCGGCGCTCGGTGGAGGGCCGCGAGTATTCCACCAACTGGCGGATGATCGCGTTGATCCTCCCCACCTGCTCCTTGACCAGCAGCAGGCGCTCGCGGGCCGTCTCGTCCTCCGTGCGCAAGAGCAGGGTCTGGACGATGCTCGAGATGCCCGCCAGCGGGTTGCCCACCTCGTGGGCGATGCCCGCGGCCATCTTGCCCAGCTGGGAGAGGCGCTCGCTGTGCTCGAGGACCGCCCGCAACCGCTCGGTCTCGCCGGACTCGCCGTCGGGCCCGCGGGTGGCCAGCAGCAGGCAGGCCACCGCGCACAGCAGCTCCGGATCCGGCGCCAGTGGTGGTTCGCTCCAGCCCACCTGCAGGACGTGCTCGGGATCGGGGCCGGACTCCAGCGGCAGTAGCAGCCACTCGCGCCCCCCCTGGGAGCGTCCGTGGACCTGGCCGTCCGCACACTCCAACGGCGCCTCCGTCCCCGGCGGCGGCTCCGGCAGCGCGGGCAGGGGCTGCCAGCCGGCCTCGCCGCGGCACCAGAACCAGCCGACCTCGGCGCCGCACAATTCCAGCAGCGCCTCCAGACCCTCCCGCAGGGTGAAACAGCCGCCGCCGGCGCCGCAGAGCGTCAGCAGGAAGCTGCGCAGCCGCGCTTCGGAGGGGGCGGGGATCGGGGTCCGTGGGTCCACTCGGGGGCTCCGGCTTGCACGTTGGGACGGGGTCGCCCGCCAATGTACAACAGCGGCGGAGCGGGCCCGCCACCGCCGACGGGACCCCGTCAACGAGACAATTGCTTGACAAGATGGGACGCCGCTCCTCCTAGCTTCTCCCATCCTCAGAAAGGGATCTCATGAAACACTTGTCCTTCGTGGCACGGCACCTCTGGCCGGCCCTGCTTCTGTTGTGGCTCGCGGCGACTCCGGCCCCGGCCCCGGCCGCGGACCTCTCCAGCGACTCCTTCGCCCGGCTGGTGGTGCTGGAAGGCGGCCGCCACAAACCGATGGACTCCTACGCCTGGGAGAGCATCCGCAGCATCTACGGCAAATCCCACGTGAAGGATGCCGACGGCAAGCGCTGGAACTCCATCGACCTGGTGCTGGACATCGCCGCACGGCCCGAGCACTGGCGCACGCAGAAACTGGTGCGCATCGACTTCTTCGGGCTGAAGGAGAAGCTGGGCTTCCAGAAGGGCGACAAGTACTTCAGCTTCGACGAGATCGTCAGCAACCAGGCCCTGGGGCCGCTCATCGACGAGGCCCGCCGCCTGAACGGCGACGCCTCCACCTCCACCAAGCTCTCCACCGAGACCCAGGACCTCTACAACCGCCTGGTGGTGCTGGACGAGCTGCTCTCCGGCGCGGGCTTCCGCTTCATCCCCGATCCCCGCGACCGCCAGGCCCCCTGGTTGAACCCGATGGAGACCGGCCCCGACCCGGCCCAGAACTGGCAGCGCCTGCTGGCTGGCTGGTCCGCCGGGGACGCCTTCAACTTCAGCGAGGGTCTGACCCAGCTGCAGTCGGTGGTGAAGCAGACGGCGGGGCCGGACTATCCCAGCGAGACAGCCATCAGCCGGGAGATCCGCTACAACCGCCTCCAGCCCTTCCACAAGGCCTGGAACCTCTACATGCTGCTGGCCCTGACCACGCTGCTGGCGGCCTCGCTCAGCAGCTTCCAGGTCAAGGACACGCTCAAGCGCGGACTGGGCTGGCTGAACACGGGCCTGCTGCTGGTGGCCCTGGCCTTCCACACCACGGGCCTCTACTACATCACGATCCTGACGGGCCGCGCGCCCATCTCGAACCTCTTCGAGTCGATGGTCTTCATCATCTGGGCCATGATCCTGCTGGCGACCATCTTCCACTTCATCAGCAAGCGCGAGAACTACCTGGCCATGACGGCCGGCGTGCTGGGCACGGTGGCCATGGCCTACGCGCTGGATTCCACCATCGACATCAGCATCAACCCGCTGGTGCCCGTGCTCAAGAGCTACTGGCTGAACATCCACGTCACGGTGATCACCTTCAGCTACGGCGCCTTCGCCGTGGCCGCCGGACTGGGGCACGCCTACCTCTGGAAGTTCCGTTCCAACCCGCGGGATGTCCAGACCCTCAACAAGATCGACAAGCTCTCCTACCGCGTGCTGGGCGTGGGCGTGGTGACCCTCACCGCGGGCATCATCCTGGGCGCCGTCTGGGCCAACGAGAGCTGGGGTCGCTACTGGGGCTGGGATCCCAAGGAGACCTGGAGCCTGATCACCCTGCTCTTCTACGTGGCCCTGATCCACGGCCGGATGAACGGCTGGATCAACAAACGCAACACGGCGGTGGTGAACATCGCGGGTCTGGTGGTGGTGTTGATGACCTACTTCGGCGTCAACTATTACCTGACCGGCCTGCACAGCTACGCCACGGGCAATCCGGAGCCCATTCCCCTGAAGCTGCTGGTCTATCTGGCGCTGGAAGTGCTCTTCGTGATCTGGTGCGTGCTGGGCGGCCGCAGCAAGGAGAAGCACGACAGTCGGCCGGCCCAGGCGTAGCAGCCAGCCGGGGGCTCAATTCCTACCTTGTGACATGAGTGGATGCAATCCCCAAGCGGCGGGCCTCCCCACGGAGCCCGCCGCCTTGTTGCTGGACCTGGGCGGCGTGCTGGTGGGATTGGAGCCGGAGCGCTTCCTGGCCCACTGGTCCCGGCTGGGCGTGCCCGCCGCACGCGTGGAGCGCTTCCTGGCAGGGTCCTGCAACAGCGACTGGAATCTGGGCCGGATCCCCGTCGAGGACTTCCCGCGCCTGCTGCGCCGGGAGCTGCAGGTGATCGGCTGGCCGGCGGAGCGCTTGCGCGAGGCCTGGAACTCGCTGATCGGCGACCCCCTGCCGGAGCTGGTGGAGCTGGCCCGGGCGGCGGCCGCCGCGGAGCTGCGGGTGGGCCTGTTGTCCAACACGGATCCCTGGCACTGGGCCACGGCCTACTTCCGTTTGGGCTTCCGGGACTTCGACCCGCTGGGCCTGTCCTACGAACTGGCGGCCCTGAAGCCCGCGCCCGCCGCTTTCCGGCACTTTCTGGCGGCCGGGGACCCGGGCCTGCCGCGGCTGGAGCCCGCGCGGACCTTGTTCGTGGATGACCGCGAGGAAAACCTGCGCGCCGCGGCGGAACTGGGCTATCAGACCTGGCTCCATCCCAGTGGCCTCAACGACGCCTCCGCACTCCGTCAGCGCCTGGGGCTAGGCCAGCCGGAAGCGGGCATCGTCCTCGAGCTGTGATGGGCCCTTTGCTGGGCCCACGTCGCATGATTTTGAGATGCAGCGAAGGACATGGGTTGCTTGAGGTGAAGGCCGAAGGCCTGAACCAGAACCAGGTGGTGACGCCGTCAGGCGGAACCAACTACATGGTTGCAGGAAGGATGAGATCCGGCCAGCGGAAGGCCACCGCGAGGTGGCCTGACTCTGGCCGTTGAGAAGAGAGGCCCTTTCTTTGGGCGTCTTTCTTTGGGCCAACAAAGAAAGACGCGAAAACAAGGCGCCCCTTACAGCAGGAGAACAGGAGATCGTGATGCGACGCTATGTGATCCTGGGTGTCTTGGGGGCCTTGGCCCCCGCGGCCTTTGGGCTGCTGCCCGCCCTGCCGAACAACGCCTCCCTGCACCGGCTGGACAACGGGCTTGAGGTGCTGCTGCTGCAGATTCCCGACGCCCCGATGGTGGGCATGAACGTCCAGGTCAAGACGGGCAGCGCGCGGGAGAGCTTCCGCACCAGCGGCATGTCCCACATGCTCGAGCACCTGCTGTTCAACGGCACCACCCAGCTGGACCAGGCCGCCTTCTACGCCGCCACGGACCGCATCGGCGCCTACAACAACGCCAACACCAACCGCCACTTCACCAACTATATGATGCTCGTGCCCACGGCCGAATTGGCCACGGGCATGAACCTGCAGAGCCAGATGCTCTTCAGCAGCACCCTGCCGCCCGAGAAGTTCCAGAAGGAGCGGGGCATCGTGCTGGAGGAGCTGGCTCAGGACGCCGATTCGCCCGAGGGCCGCGACGAAGCCCTCTGGGAGGACTTCCTCTTCGCGGGCAGCTGCTTCGCCCTGCCCACGCTGGGCACGCCCGCCACCATCCGGCACCTGGAGCGCGACCGGGTCTGGGACTACTACCGCTCCTGGTATGTGCCCAACAACATGCTGCTCTCCGTGGTGGGCGGCTTCGATCCCGCCACCGTGCTGGACGAGGTGGAACGCTGGTACGGGCAGGCCGCCCCGGGCGAACTCCCCGTCCAGGAGTTGAAGCCGTTGCAGTGGCAGCCGGGCGCCCTGCGCCTGCGCCACAGCGCACGCGCCACCCGCAGCCTGCGGCTGGCCTGGCCCGCCCCGGACCAGGGCGATCCCGACCAGCTGGCCGCCGGGCTGCTGGCCTGGGCCGCCGGCGACCCGCGGGACGGCGTGCTCTCGGCGCTGCTGTTCTCCGAGGGTCTGCCGCCGCTGGAGGGGCTCAGCCTGACCCACTACGACGACCTGGGCTTCGGGCGCTTCGAATTGAGCGCCGACTTGCCCGCCGGCCTGGACGCCGAAGAGGCCATCGCCGGCCTGACCCGCGCCCTGGTCCGCCTCAAGGACTATCCCTTCCCCGCGGAGACCATCGCCCTGCGCCTGCTGGACGAGCGGGCCAGCCTGGCCCAGCTGATGGAGAAGCCGCACTACTTCGGCCTGATGCAGGCCGCCTCCTTCGTCCAGCAGGGCTTCGAACCCGTGCTGACGCGGGGTGCGCGCCTGGCGGCGCTGAGCCCCGCGGATCTGCAGGCTTGCGCCGCGCGCTGGCTGGATGGGCGGCCGCCCATGGCCCTGGTGCTCGAGCCGGTTGGGGAACAGGGGACCGCCACGCAGAGCGTGGCGGACCGCCTCCGCCAACCCGCCGCCCTGGACACTCCCGCCCTGCTGCTGGAGGGCGGCCGGCCGGGCGAGATCTTCGCCCTGCAGGTGGTGGTGCGCGGCCGCGCCGTCTGGGAAGGGGAGTCCGCCGCCGGCGGGCTCAACCTGATCCACCGCCTGCTGCCGGAAGGCGCCGCGGGCCAGTCCGCCGCCGAGCTGTCGGCGCGCCTGCGCCGGGTGGGCGGCAAGCTCACTCTCGCGGACAATCCGGCCATTCCCTACGACGACCACTACACCAGCCCGTCCCACACCTTCCTGCGGCTGGAGTGCCTGGCCGAGCACTGGCAGTCCGCCTGCAGCCTGGCCGTGGATCTGCTGCTGAAGCCCGACTTCCCCGCCGAGGCCTTCGAGCGCGAACGCGCCGATTTGCTGGAGCGCCTGGACAATCAGGACGGCAGTGCCCGGGCGCGCAGCCGTCAGCTGCTGGACAGCCTGCTGCTGGCCGGCCTGCCCGCCGCCCTGCCGCCCGAGGGCCGGGCCGGAGCCGTGGCGGCCCTCACGCTGGAGGATCTGCGTCACCTGCACGCGCTGGCCTTCCGGCCCGAGAACCTGATCCTGGCCGTGGTGGGTCCGCCGCCCGCCGCCCACGTGGCCGAGTGCCTGACCGGCCTCTTGGCGCCCTTCTCCTCCGCGCCCGCGCCGGCGGACCTGGACTGGCTGCGAGCCCACAGCCCCTGGCTGGCGCCCGCGGCCGGCGAGCGGCCCCTGGTCCCCGGCCGCCGCGTGCCCGAACCCGTCCGCCAACCCGTGAGCTTGACGGAGACCCTGGGCGGCGAGATGAGCGCCCTGCGGCTGGGCACGCGCGTGGTGGTGGATCCCGCCGACCAGCCCGCCCTGCGCTTGCTCTTCGCCGTGCTCTCCGACCGCATCTCCTTCGACCTGCGCGAAGAGCGCGGCTGGGCCTACTCCATCGGCTGCTGGGCCGGCGGATCCGGCGAGCGCGCCACCCTGGAGGCCTACATGGGCACGCGGCCCGAGAATCTGGAACCGGCGCTCAAGGCCCTGCGCGAGTACCTCGCGGGCCAGGGCAAGCCCATCACCCAGACGGAGCTGGACAAGGTGCGGGGCGGGATGCTGGGTCGCGAACTGATGCGCGGCCTGGCCAGCATCAACCAGGCCTGGCAGCTGGCCACGGGCGAGCTGGCCGGCCAGGCCGACCAGGCACGCCAGGAGGAGGAGGCCCTGCGACGGGTCACGCCCGCCGATCTGGCCCGCCTCTCCCAGACCTACCTGCGGAACACTCCCTGGATCACGGTCCAGGTGCAATAGGAGGGATCGTCATGCCCGCTCTGCGTCGCCCGGCCGGATTCGTCCTGCCCCTGTTGGCCCTGGGCCTGTTCACGTCCTGCGGTGGCCGCTTCCTCTGCAAGATGCCCGACACCGCCGACAGCGTGCCCTTCCGCCTGTTGCACCACGCGCTGGCCCTGCGCCTGGAGCCGGCCAGCCATGAAGTCTGGCTGACGGATTCCCTGCGCTATTCCGGCACGCTGACCCGCTTCGAGCTGAACGCCGGACTAAGCCTGACCCGGCTCAGCGTGGGCGGCCACAAGGTTCCCCTCAAGCGGCTGGTGGTCAAACCCTCCGACGACGGCAAGCGCACGGTCTACCTGCTGGCCTGCCGTCTGCGCGAGCCCGGATTGATCGTCATCGAGGCCCGGGGCGCGCTCTGGCAGGATCCCGCCCAGGTCCGCTTCGGCCACGAAAACGTGGGCAACGAGCTGAGCGCCAGCGTGGGCGTCGAAGGAGCCTGGTTCGCGCCGGAATCCGCCCTGCTGCCCGTGACCGAATCCAGCGGGCTGGTGCCCCACCGCCTGCACGCCGACCTGCCCGCGGACTGGTCGCTGGTCACCGACGGACGGCTGGTGCGTGACGAAGTGGTGGCCGGCCGCCACCACATGAGCTGGGACGAAACCCTGCCCGGCGGCCCGCTCTCCATCGCTGCCGGACCCTACGACATCCGCCGGGAAGACGTGGACGGCGTGGAGGTTTCCAGCTGGTTCTTCCGCCGCGATCCCGCCGCCGGCCCCTTCGAGGGCATCTCCGGTCCCGTGGACGATCAACAGGTGCGGGACACCCTGCACCGCATGAGCGCCTACTATCTCAAGATGTATCACGAGCTGCTGGGCCCCTATCCCTACAGCAAGTTCGCCGTGGTGGAGAGCTTCTTCCCCTCGGGCTACGGCATGCCAGGCTGGACCCTGCTGGGCTCCCAGGTCATCCGCATGCCCTACATCCCCTACACCAGCCTGGGCCACGAGCTGCTGCACAATTATTGGGGCAACGGCGTCTACGTGGACGGGACGCGCGGCAACTGGTGCGAAGGCCTGACCGTCTACGACGCCGACTATCGCTACAAGCGGCTGGAGAGCCCGGAGGCCGGGCGCGACTACCGCAAGGGCGTGCTGAAGGACTACCGCAGCTACGTGGACTCCAGCGGCGACCTGCCCCTGCGCGAGTTCCAGAACCGCCACGACGGCGCCACCCGGGCCATCGGCTACGGCAAGTCCATGCTGGTGTATCACATGCTGGAAGGCCTGCTGGGTCGCGAGGCCTTCGACCGCGTGCGGCGCACCTTCTATCAGACGTGGACCGGTCGCGAGGCCTCCTGGGACGACTTCCTGGCGCTCTGCGAGAGCGAGGGCCAGCTGGATCTGGGCGCCTTCTCCAGCCAGTGGCTGGACCGCCCCGGCGCGCCGGCCCTGCGGCTGGAGGAGGTCGACTGGGAAGGCGGCCGCCTGCGCGGCCGGCTGCTCCAGGTGCAGACCGGACCGGCCTACCAGCTGGAAGTGCCCGTGCGGATCGAGTGCCACGACGGCAGCATCCTCACTGAGCGCGTGTTGATGGACGGCGCCGAACTGGAGCTGGACGTGGCCTGCCCGCAGCCGCGCCGCGTGCAGGTGGATCCGGACTACGACCTCTTCCGCCTGCTGGACGGACACGAGATGGAGCCTGTGATCAGCGTGGTGCTGGCCGAGGACTCGCCGCTGTTCACGGCCCCGCGCGCCTGGCTGGAAGACGGCGAGCGGCGAGCCGCGCTGGAGAGTTTCGCCCAGGCCCTGTGTGAAGTGGAGCAGCCGGAGTGGGTGGCCGCGGAGGATTTCCAGCCCGCCGTGCTGGCCACGCGCAGCGTGATCGCCCTCAATCTGCCCGCGCTGCCCGGTGGCCTGGAATTCCTGGACCTGAGGCTGTCAGCCGACCGCTGGGAGATCGCCGGCGAACAGGGCGCGCGCGCCGAGCGCAGTCTGGTGCTGGCCGCCAAATCCGCGCAGAACGACCGCAAGGGCGCCCTCCTGGTCTGGGTGCCCGGCCCGGAGGCCCTGCCCGCCCTGGCGCGCAAGGTGCCCCACTACGGCAAGTACAGCTACCTGGCCTTCGACCCGGCCGGCACCAACGTGCTGAAGGGCAATCTGACTCCCCGGGGCAACCCGCTGGAGCGCCGCTTCGGCAGCTGGTAAGGGACCGGGCGGCTCCCGGGAGGGACCGCATGCGCCGCATCCTGTTCGGACTCTGGCTGGGGGCTACGCTGCCCGCGGCCGCCACCACCATCCAAGAGATTCAGCAGACCGCGCTTCCCGGTCCCCAGGGCACCTGGCCCTCGCCCCTGGCGGGCCAGGCGGTCACCGTGGAGGGCGTGGTCTGCGCCACGGGCTATTACAGCACGCGCTGGTTCCTGGCGGATCCCGCGGGCGGCCCCTGGAGCGGCCTGCTGATCTGGAACCCGGCGGGCGCGCTGCAGCCCGGGGACTGGGTGCGCGTGAGCGGCACCGTGACCGAGTACTACGGCCACACTGAGCTCGCCCCCGTCAGCAGTGTGCAGGTGCTGGCCAGCGGCACGCCGCTGCCACCGGCCGCGCCCGTCACCTGCGCCGATCTGGCGGACGAGGCCTGGGAGGGCGTGCTGACGCGACTGGGACCCGTCAACGTGATCGCCGGCCAGGACACCTACGGCCAGTGGCGCGTCGCTGACGCCACGGGCAGCGTGGAGGTGGACGACGCCTTCTTCGACCTGGGCGCCGCGGGGCTGTCGGTGACGCCGGGCCAGACTTGGGAGAGCCTGACGGGCGTGGCCGACTTCCAGAACAGCGCCCGGGCCCTCAACCCGCGCACGCCGCTGGACCTGCTTTCCGGCCAGGGCGGAGTCACGGTGACCCTGGGCAGCATCCTGCTGCCGCTGGGGGAGGCGGGCGACTGCGCCCTCACCAGCTCCACCCTCTCCGCCGACTGGGGCCTGCTCTCCTTCGAGCTGGAACTGGCCTGGAATCCCGCGCTGGCGGCGCTGGAATCCGCCACGCTGGACGGCACGCTGGCAGCAGGTCGGAGCCTTGTATTGACCCAGATCGCACCTGGCCAAGCCACGCTGGAGACCGGCGCGGGCGCGCCCCTGGCCGGCACCGGCGAGCTGCTGCGTCTGCGCTTCCGCGGCCTGGCGGAAGGTGTCACGCCCCTGGAGCTGCCCGTCTTCACCTTCCGCAGCGACGCGGATCCCCAGCGATTGGCCGGCCAACTGCAGGTCCTGCGCGCCCCGGCCCGGGGCGACACGCTGACTCTGATCCAGCGCCCGTTGCCCACTCTGCCGGCCTTCCTCCTGCCCGGCGATAGCCTGGAAGTCTGGTGCGAGGCGGAGGCCGGCACCCAGGACTGGTGGCTGGGACTGGCCGCGGGCGAGCGCTGGCTGCCCGCCACAGCCCTCCAGGCCGACTGGGTGGCCGAGCGGCGCGGGTGGCGGTTGCGCGCGCAGTTGCCCGAGGCCGGCGAACGGCTCTGGGACCTGGTGGTGGGCGCCGCGGGCCTGCCCGCCGACACGGCGCGCCAGGCGGTGATGAGCCTGCCGGCCTGGGAGGAGTCCTTTTGCTTCGCCCAGGTGACGGACACGCACCTGCCCACCCACTTCTTCTACCCCAGCGAGGAATCGGCCACGGACTCCGGCTCCACGGAGGACTTCCGCGCGGTGCTGGATGACCTGAATCTGATCCATCCGGCCTTCGTGCTGCACACGGGGGATCTGGTCAACGAGGGCGAGCTGGAGGACCTGCTGCTGCGCCGGGTCTACAGCCGGGCCCAGGCCCTGCTGGGGGAATGCCAGGTGCCGCTCTTCCTGACGGCGGGCAACCACGACATCGGCGGCTGGCCCGCCACCCCGGAACCCGCGGGTACGGCCATGCGCACCTGGTGGCGCTTCTTCGGCTGGCGGCAACTGGACGATCCGCCGCCGGGTGCGCCCTGGCGCACCCAGAACACGGCCTTCGACTACGGCCCGCTCCACGTGGCCCTGCTCCAGGCTTGGGACAACTACGACTCGTGGCGGCCGGAGATCTACGGCGAGACCAGCTTCATCCAGGAGCAGCTGGAGTGGCTGCAGTCGGATCTGGCGGCCAGCCCGGCGCCGCACAAGGTCCTGGCCACGCACTTCGACTTCGCCGGCCAGATCCCCGCCGGCCACCAGGGCCTGGAGCTGATCCTGATGGGCCACATCCACTCCAACTCCGGCGAGGGCGGGGCGGCGCCCTGGCGCCTGACCACCGAGGCCTGCACGGACGGAGGCCGGGCCTACCGGATCATCGAGGTGGGGCCGGGGGGATTGACCCCACGCCCCACCCAGTTCGCCGGCGTCGCGGGCGAGCGGTTGCGGACCGAATGGAGTGCGCCCAATGACGGCACGGCGGATAGCTTGTGCGCCACGGTGGTCAACCAGCAGACGCTGGCCTTTCCCCGGGCCCGGCTGGTCTTCCGGCTGGCGCCCGGCCTGCGGGACGTGGACGTCCAGGGTGGACGGCTGTTGCGCATGGAAGCGGAATCCGGCGCCACGCGCGTGGACGTGGAGGTGGATCTGCCCGCCGCCGCCCAGACAACGGTCCAGGTACGCGGGACCCGGCGTCCCGCCGCACCCCAGGGACTGGAGATCGGCCTGTTGCCGGGCCGCATCCGCCTGAGCTGGCTGCCCGTTCCCGGCGCAGCGGGCTACCGTGTGGAGGGCCGCCGACTGCCCGACGGCGTCTGGAGCGACGTGAGCCTGGAAGGGAGCTTCCAGGACGCCAGTTGGGAGCGGTCGACTCTGTCCGGCTCGCGGCTCTTTCGCGTGCTGGCCTTAGCGCCGTGACGCTCTCATGTCCAGTCGGCCTCACAGCGGCGACAGATCCATCGTCCCAAGCCCCGTCGGGGTGAATCTGAGATCCGCCGCCGAGCGTTCCGGGTCCTCCACAACCGGAGGAACCAGCCATGGGACGACCCCTGCGCACCCACGAAGCAGACCTGATCCTGCACGTCACGGCCCACGCCATTCCTGATCGCCTGTGCTTTCCCGACGAGACAGCCCGCATCCTTTTTCTCCAGCACGCCCTCCAGCTCCAGGGCCACGAAGCCTGCCGCCTGCACGCCTACGCCATGATGGACAATCACCTGCACTTGCTGCTGGCGGGGACATCGGATGGAGCGATCTGCCGCTTCCTGCAGCAGGTGCTGGGGCGGCACGTGCAGCTGCTCAACCGAATGCAGGGCCGGCGCGGTCCCTGTTGGCACGGACGCTACTCCTTCATCCCCATCCTGGATGAGTCGCACCTGCTCAACAGCCACTTGTACATCGAGGCCAATCCGTGGCGGGCCAGGCTGGTGGAGCACCCGGCGGAATCAGGTTGGACGAGCTATGGATGCAAAGGGCTGGGGCGCGAGGAAGAGCTGCTCACTCCGCACGAAGTTCTGCGCCACCTGGGAGGAAGCACCGAGGATTGGCACAGCGCCTACGCCCGCCTGATGGACGAGTACATCCGCACGGCCGTCCGCTTCAAACCACCAATCCGCATCCCCGTGTGCGCCGATCCGCTGGCCGGCCTGCACGTTTGCATGGTCAAGGTCGAGTAAGCGCTCTGGCACCGGCCTGGCACTGACCTGGCACCGGCCTGGCACCGACCTGGCACCGGCCTGGCACCGGCCTGGCACCGGCCTGGCACCGACCTGGCACCGACCTGGCACCGGCCTGGCACCG